>JAYWAI010000390.1:0-9869 GCA_043782545.1 Acidimicrobiia bacterium | reverse complement strand
CGCGGCCTCGCCAACGGTTTCTGCGTGAGCGCAGATGCCGCCCACGCCGTGCATCCGAACTATCCGGAACGACACGAACCCAACCATCGCCCGGTACTCAATGGCGGTCCTGTCGTGAAAGTAAACGCCAACCAGCGCTACGCGTCCGATGCCGAAACGATCGCCGAATTTATCCGGGCATGCCACGACGTGGGCGTGCCCCATCAGACATTTGTGAGCCGCAACACAATGCCGTGCGGATCGACCATCGGCCCGATCACATCGGCGCGCCTCGGCATCCCCACCGTGGACGTTGGCAACCCGATGCTGTCGATGCATTCGGCGCGGGAAATGTGCGGCATCGAGGACGCTCCCATGATGGTTGCGGCGCTCACCCACATCTTGAGCGCCGGGTAAGAACGAGCGATACCCGACACATATTCCTGGCATGAATCGATAGTCTTCGCTGACGGTTTCAGTTCACCTTCATGGAATCGAACCACCATCGAGTCGGACCCACACCCAGCAACACGGAGGACGCATGCCCAATCCAGTTTTGAACCCCAAGGCGCTCAACGAATCCATCAAGGAATCCCAAGCGGGTTTCGCAGCAGGCGAGCGCGGTACCTACATCCCCCCCATGACGGACGGCAGTTCCACCCCGTGGCGTAGCACCGTCACCGATGTCATGACGGTCAACGGCACCATTAGCGCCACCGCAGTCTTGTTTGCCATCCTGCTGGGCGCGGGTGTCTATGGCTGGAGCGCCGTTGACGTTCTTCCCAAAGTCGGCGCTGCCTCACTCCCGGGATGGCTGTACCCCGACCTTTTCGTGGCCCTCGGGCTGGCCATCCTCACGAGTTTCAAACCAAAGTGGGCCCGCTACACTGCCCCCGTCTACGCCATCGCTGAGGGGCTTTTGCTCGGCGCAATTTCGAAGCTCTTTGACGCTCAATACCCCGGCATCGTCATGAGCGCGGCGCTTGGCACCATGTGCGTTTTTGCGTCGATGCTGTTTCTGTACCGCACCAGAATTATCAAAGTCACCGACAAACTCCGACGCACTGTCATGGCCGCAACCATGGGAATCTTCTTGCTGTACATGGTCGGGATGCTCATGCGAGCGTTCGGTGGCTCGGTCGGTTTTCTGGATAGCGCCAGCGGCCTATCGATCTTGATTTCCGTCGTCGTTATTGGCGTCGCCGCGTTCAACCTCATGCTCGACTTCGACATGATAGAAAAGGGCGCCGCATCTGGAGCCCCCAAGCACATGGAGTGGTATTGCGCATTCGGCCTCATGGTCACCATTGTGTGGTTGTACATGGAGCTACTGCGCCTGTTGAGCAAACTCCGCGAGCGCTAAGCGCTACTCCTTGTCCGGCCCCAACAAGTCCCACTTGTTGCCAGCAATATCGCGGAACACCACCACTTGGCCGTACGGCTCGGCGCGCGGCGCACCTTCAAAGACCACGTCGGCGGCACCCATCCGCGCCACCGTGGAATCGAAATCGTCGACCTGAAGAAAGAACCCGACGCGCCCCGCAAGCTGGTTGCCAACCACCGCCTGCTGTTGGGGACCGTCGGCCAACGCCAGCAAGATGCCGGTCTCAGCATGAGGCGGTCGCACCACCACCCACCGTTTTGGACGCCCGTCATTGGTCTTCGAGACCGAGTCTTCGACAAGCTCAAAGCCAAGCACATCGACGAAAAAAACAATCGCCGAGTCGTAATCATCCACCACAATCGCCACCAACGAGATACGTGCCATCGCACTACTTTGGCATGTAATCAACCAGATCGGTCAGATCACCGGTCGGGGAGCAATTTGAACCGGCCACCGTCGAGCGGGCGTACGACGCCAAAATGACGTCGGTCCAATGTGAGAATCGATCGCGTACGATGACGATTTGCGAGCACCACGAGGCTGCCATCGGTCACGCCAATCTCCTGATCGGCGTACTTGTGAACAACAGCTGCGCACGCATCGAGATCAGCCGGCGAAAGGTTCGCTATTTCGTAGGCACCGCCCGCCAATTCTCGCAACATCGACAGTTCTGCGTTCACACCGAGTCGGGTCGCAACGAGGTAGTCCAACTCTGCCACCACGAACGGCGACGCAACAATTGTTTCGTCACCCGATTGCAGGCAGCGCGCCACTGCACTGTGTTGCGACTCTGCGTTATTGAACAGCGCAAGGAGACCACTCGTATCGGCGATGATCATCGTTCTCCGAAACCAGCCAGGAGCTCGTCGACGCGCTCGGCAATTGGCTCGCCACTCAGGAATCCAATGTTTGGACGCGGACGGCTCACCGCCGCGGCCACAGCCTCGCGGATCACTTGCGCCTCGGAGCATTGGCGACGACTCGCTTCGCGTTCGACGCCCGCTTTGAGGTCGGCGGGCAAGTACACGGTCGTCTTTTGGTTCATGCCATATGTGGTTCCAGCGGTGGCGTCTCATCGAGTCGCCATTGGGTCACCAGTCGGGTCGCCATTGGGTCACCAGTCGACGCGCCTCGATCGCACACGACCGTTTCGCTACAGTTCACCGGTTCCCTACCCCGGAGGATTAGTCATGGCTGAACTTGGATACGACGGTCGCGTCGCCGTCATCACTGGAGCAGGCGGTGGCCTTGGCCGACAACACGCACTGCTCATGGCTAGCCGAGGCGCACTGCTCGTCATCAACGACCTCGGCGGCTCAGTCGACGGCACTGGCGCGAACGTGGGAGCGGCGCAGATGGTGGTCGATGAGATCAAAGCACTCGGCGGCGATGCCGTAGCCGACACCAATTCGGTCGCCACGCCAGAAGGCGGCGAGGCCATAGTACAAACCGCCATCGATGCGTTCGGCAAAGTCGACATCGTCATCAACAATGCCGGCATCTTGCGCGACAAGGCATTTCACAACATGACGCCCGACCTCATGAACCCCGTGTTGGACGTCCACCTTAAAGGTGCCTTTCATGTGACTCGCCCGGCCTTCGCCAAAATGCGGGAACAGGGCTACGGCCGCATCGTGTGCACGAGTTCGGCAGCTGGCATCTTTGGCAACTTTGGCCAGACCAATTACGGCGCCGCAAAAATGGGCCTGGTTGGTTTCACCCGCGTGCTCGCCGTCGAGGGGGCACGATTCAACATCAAGGCCAATGCCATCGCACCACTAGCGCTGACCCGTATGACCGAAAACATCATGGGCGGCGGTCTGGGTGAGCGCCTCGACCCGGCGTTGGTATCGCCGCTGGTGGGCTGGCTGGCCCATGAGGATTGCCCCGACTCCGGCGAGGTATACGCCGTTGGTGGCGGCCGCGTTGCCCGGGTGTTCATTGCGGAAACAGTGGGTTTCACCAAGGCCGATCTCACCATGGAAGACGTGCGCGATCAGTGGTCAACGATCCGCAACGAAGACGGCTATTCGGTGCCCATGAACCTGGGCGAAGAAACCGCCCTATTTCTCCCCCACTTCAAGTAGATCCTTCGCCCAGAGTTGCTCTGGCGCGCAGTCGCAAACCAAAAATGGGTTAAGAAACCTCAATTGGACGCCCAGAACGACCGATAGAACAGCATGCGAAATAAGAAGATCGTGCGTTTCGCTGCTACTGGTTGGCTCGTTATCGCCGGGGTGATCGGCACATCGGCGGCAAGCGCCAGCGACAGCGTGGGACGCAACGATCGCGACTACGGCCACATGGCGTTTCGGAAGATCACGTTTCCCGTCCAAGGTGGCGGTGAGAAAGATTTCGACGACGATTTTGGTGACCCCCGCAGCGAAGGTTGGCTGCACAAAGGTCAAGACATTTTCGCCAAGAAAATGACGAAAATTGTGGCCGCCACCGACGGCACCATCAGCTGGGTGCGCGTCGATGACGGCACCCATACCAGCGGCAACGCGCTCGCCCTCACCGACCCCGATGGCTGGACTACGTGGTACATGCACATCAACAACGACACGCCCGGCACCGATGACGGTAGCAATCTCGCCGAGAACCGTTTCGCTCCCGGCATCGACCTGGGCAGTGTCGTGAAAGCTGGCGATTTCATTGCCTACGTGGGTGATTCTGGCGACGCCGAAACCACTGACCCACATCTTCATTTTGAGATTCGCAACCCCGACAAAGTGGCCGTGAATCCTCACCCGTCGCTGCGTCTCTCGCTCGGGTTGAAAGTCGGCAGCCGATGCGCCTACGATCCGTCACCCGCCCGCACGCCCTCTACGAAATCGGCCGGTGGCTACTACCAGTTGGGCTCCGACGGCGGCGTGTTTAGCTTCGGTAACGCCGCGTTTTACGGTTCGACTGGCAACCTGAAACTCAACGCACCGGTCGTCGGCATGAGCGTTACGCCAACCGGCAAGGGCTATTGGCTGGTGGCCACTGACGGGGGAATATTTGCTTTCGGTGACGCCCGTTTCTACGGCTCGGCGGGCAGCATCAAGCTGCAAGCCCCGGTGATTGGGATGATCCCCACATCGACGGGCAAGGGCTATTGGCTCGTGGCTTCTGACGGTGGCGTGTTCACGTACGGCGACGCCACGTTCGCTGGGTCAGCCGGTGCGTCTGCGCTCACGTCACCAGTTGTTGGCCTCGCTCCGACACCAACGAACAAGGGCTACTGGCTGGTGCAATCCGACGGATCCGTACTCAAGTACGGCGACGCCGCCGACTACGGATCACTGAAAACACTTACGCCAGCGGCGGGCAAAAAGATCGAACCGATCGTGGCCATTGCCGCCACGCCTTCGGGCAAGGGCTACTTGCAAATGGGTAACCAAGGCACCGTGTACGCCTTTGGTGACGCGGAGTATTTCGGCTCATTGGCACCCGAACTTTCCGGGTTGTGCTGGGCTCGCAACGCGTCTCGATTGAAGGTTTCCGCCACCGGGCACGGCTACTGGATCACTACGGCCGACGGTGCCCTCTGGGCGTACGGCGATGCCAAAAGCTACGGCGACATGCGCGGCGATCTCACCATTAATCACCTCAACGGCACCATGCTCGACCAAGCTCTACTCCCCGCTGCGTGACGCTCTCGAGTTCGGCCCGATGGAGCGGACTCGTTGGTCAATATTGAAGGCTAACCTTCGGCTCGTGCGCAGTAGTTTCGTTTCCATTGCTCTAGCGACGATCAGTCTTGCCGTAGCAAGTTGCGCGTCGGCGAATCAACACACGAACTCGCCACCGCCATCCCTTCCAGCCGAACTAACGAGCGTACCGTCGAGCCTTGAATCGCGAATAAGTTTTACGTGAGCCGCTCGGGAAGGAAGTACGTTCAACAGTGAGGGAACCAACTCGATTGACCATTTTGGGTTCGTAACTCCGTTCGACGAGGTCATCCGATCGTCGCAGTTGTTCTTGATTGGCACCAATGAATCAGTTGGCCCATCGATCTTGGACACGCGTTCCGGGGCGCTCGAGTTGTCCGAGGGCGTGGCGACTACGGGCTACGAGCCACTCACTCCGATTTCGATCATGGTGGAGCGCACCATCGCCGCGAGGCCGACCTCATCGTTTTCGGTCAAAGCTGGCGACCACTTTGCGGTCACCATGCGCGGAGGCGAAATGACGCTTTCCATCCGTCGAGACTTTGCGGCAACACACTGGAAGTCGCTCCTGGTTACCGACAGCCCGGTGCCGGCCGTCCCGCCTGAGTACATCGAGATCAAGATCTCGCAGAAGACATTTGTGTCACTCAAAGTTGGCGACCGTGTTGCCGTCGGCATCACCCAACAACAAACCCCGTTTGTGGCACCCGGTGCCGACACGGTCTACCTCTCTCGTGTTGTTGGCCCGGCGTACTAGAACTCAGGAATCCTTCGACTCGACGGCAGCGCCCTGACCTCGTTCGCCGAGAACAACGACGGCGCCCCCACCACGATCGACGAACTCACGAGGCGAGTCACCGCACTTTTCGCCGAGTCCACGACAGCGACCGAAATGTGGGCGTACCGCAAGCCTTGAAACCGAGCACGACGCTCGACGGTCCCGCAGACGGTGCCAGAATGCGGGCGTGACCGCTGTTCCGACTGTTGAAGAGTTCGCCGACGAAGCCCGGGCGTTTATTGCCGCACACAAATCGGTGGCCCCACCTGATTGGGGTGCCATCATGCCGGCCGAACATGACGCCGCTGGACGGGCCTGGCAACGACTCCTGTACGACAACGGTTTCGCCGGGATTCACTGGCCTGTCGAGTACGGCGGCCGCGGATTGACGACCGCTCACAGCGGTGCGTGGATGGTTGAATGCGCGCTGGCCGGCGTGCCGCCGATGCTCAACATGGTGGGCCTGGTACTGGCAGGTCAAGGCATTTTGGCCTTTGGCACCGACGAGCAAAAGACATCGTTGCTCGACGCCACCCTGCGCGGCGACATCGTGTGGTGTCAGTTGTTTTCAGAGCCCGGCGCGGGCAGCGATCTGGGCTCGTTAAACACACGAGCGGAGGCCGTCGACGACCAGTTCATCGTGAACGGCCAGAAGGTCTGGACGTCGGGCGGACGAGTCAGCGACTGGGGCATTTTGATGGCTCGCACTGACCCGACGTTGCCGAAACACCATGGCATTTCATTCTTCGTGATCCCCATGAACCTGCCCGGCATCGACGTGCGGCCATTGCGCCAAATGACCGGCGATGCCGAGTTCGACGAAGTGTTTTTCACCGATGTGGCCATCCCGGCGACGAGCCTGTTGGGCCCCATCAATCAAGGCTGGAACGTGGGCATGGTGACGCTTACCAGCGAGCGTGGCCACATTGGCACCAGCGTGATTTCGCTCAGCAAACGCCTCGCGGCCATCACCGGGTTGGGTGGTGCAACGGGGAAGTTGAGCGCGGTTGAACGTCAAGAAATCACCAAACTCTATAGCCGTGGCTTTGCCTTCAAAGCCATGAGCCAACGCCAAGGACCCGGCGCGTCGACGGCTTCGAGTCTCATGAAATTGGGCATCACCGAGATGATGTTTGACATCGCCATGTTACGCGGCAACCTGGTCGGTCCGTTCGCCATGCTCGAGGGTCCCGAGGCCCGCGGCATGACGCAAGCACCGGGCGGCCGCATCGCCGGCGGTTCATCGCAAGTCCAACGCAACATCATCGGCGAACGCCTCCTCGGCCTGCCCCGCGAACCTCGTTAACGTGCCCATAAGTCCGACCATGAAAGAGACCACATGGACCTTCAAGCCATATGCGACGAGCACAGTGTGAACGCGCCAGCCAAGTTGGCCATCTGATGTCAAAAGCTACGACGGAAAGGTAGCGCTCATAACCGGTGCCGCGTCGGGTATCGGCCGGGCCATTGCGTTGCGGCTGGCGTCAGAAGGCGCTTCGGTTTTTGCCGTCGATATTGATGCCTCGAACGCCGGGCTGCAAGGTGTGCCCTACTCAGCCGCATATTGCATGAGCAAGGGCGGCGTCGTACAGATGACGCGTGCGCTAGCCGTCGAGTTCCTCAAAACTGAACTGCGTGTGAACGCCATCGCTCCTGCGGGCACCAACACCAATATTTCGGCCACTGTGAAATTTCCAGACGATGTCGATTGGGAGATCGCTGGTCGGATGCGCGGCATGCGCGGGATGACCGAGCCAGACGAAGTGGCTTCGCTCTTCGCGTTTCTCGCCTCGAGCGAAGCCCGCTCAATTACCGGCGCCATCTACAGCATCGACAACGGCCTCACCGCCAGTTGACTCTCGCTTTTCGATCGCTGGAAGGAAATCGACGAATCGTTGCCATGGACGCTCCTCGCTCACACGGCGGTGGCGCTGAATCAGGTGTTACGAGTAGGCGGTGATTCGTTCGCGTGCTGAGTCGCCGCGACGGGCTACGGCCACGTGATTGCCGGCCTTGGCGAGGCCCATCACCGGCGTGTTGGCGTAAACACATTCGTAAGCCCCGGCGGCGATTCGATACGTCTCGTGGTAAACGCCCACGTCGCCACTTGAGCCAACCTTGGCGTTGAATCGTCGCCACGCTTTGAGATGCGGATCGTTTTGGTCTTTCGCAAACGCTTCGAGATTTTCGAAGCTGCGCCAGTACTGGACCATCATCGTGGTGCGCCCGAAGTATTGGCGCAGGCCAAGCAATCCCTTTTCGGGGTGTTGCGACAACTCCTTGATCATCGGCCCCATAGCCATGGCGACGGGAATCCACTTGTGGATTTTCCACAATTTGTTGACCCGCATACCAATGATGAACACCACGAATTCGCCATCGATCTGTGCCGAAAACCGGCCAGGCTGTACCTTGTTCATTTGGTTCTCCTTAAAGATAGTGGAGAGTATTATTATCTATTTTAGAGAGTAACGCAACCTATATTTGAATGGACTTCGGCTATTCTGAAAGGTGTGAGGATTGCCGAGCTCAGCAAACGCACGGGCGTGCCCATTGCCACCGTGAAGTATTACCTCAGATCAGAGTTGTTGCACGCCGGCGAGGCCACGGCGAAAAACCAGGCCGACTACGACGAGTCCCACGTCAAGAGGCTTCGCCTCATCCGTTCGCTGGTCGATCAAGGCCGCCTCAGCATGGCCGACATCGGCGTTGTCTTGACCGCCGTCGACGACGACAGCGTGAGCGTCCACGACGCCTTCGGAGCAGCCCAAGATGCCATGATTTCCGACGCCTCGCGCACGTCAGCGGCGTATGACGCGGCCATCGTCGAGGTCGACAAATTTGTTCGCCGCCACCGCCTTCGAGTGCGTCCTGAGGCACGGGTGCGATTGATGATGGCCGACGCCATAGTGCTCGTCGCCCAGTGCTTCACCTCCGACCCGACCACGCCGGTGTCGAGCAAGATTTTCGACAACTTCGTCGCCCCGATTCGTCGGGAATCTGAGGAGGCGATTGCTTCACTGTCAACCTCACAGAGCCGCTCCACATTGGTTGAGCAAACCGTGGTCGGGACCGTGGCATACGAACTCGCCGCGAACGCCATCCGTCGCATGGCGCTCGAACACTACAGCTCTCGCCGCTTTGGCTGACGTGCTGGCACGTCGGTTTGATTTACGTGCTGGCACGTCGGTTTGATTGACGTGCTGGCGATGCCATCGGCGACACGGCCCCGATCCGCCGAAATGCTGGCTCTCAGCGACCAAGCGAATCGATGGCCCTGGCGCGATGATTGCGATGTCCATCGCACCAGTTCCAACCCCAACGGTTCTCTGCACCGAAGTCGATCGCGACGCCATCCCCGCCTGGCAATCGTGGCGGGGCCTGGTGACAATTCGGTGGCCGAAAGAGCACGGGTTCGGAGAAATGCCAACCGAAGAATTTCCCGAGGTCATCGTGCTGCAATCGCATATGTGAGCAAATTGTCGAACATCAGGCAAATGTTCAGTAAAGTCGTACATTTGTACGTAAAACTACTTGATCAACCGTGCTGTGTACGAGTAAAGTTTGGGCATGGATTCGGAGATCGGCGATGTGGTTGACAGCGTGGAGGCAGCGGTTGCTGCGCTCGCGTCGGCTGACCTTTGCTCAATACCCGGGGAATTGATTGGCAGCATCACGGTTCGGATGCAACGAGCGTTGCGGCTCTTACAAGTCGCCCAAGCCGGGCTAGTAGCGCATGCCGATTCGTGTGCCGTGTGGGTCGGTACTACTGAGCGGTCAACTGCCGGGTGGCTCGCCACATCGACCGGCACGTCGTTCGGAATAGCACGCCGCCAAGTTGATCTCGGAGCGATTTTGACCGCAGCTCCACACGTACGCGACGCGGTAGTCGAAGGAGCACTATCGCTCGACACGGTGCCTGCCTTAGCCACCGCGATTCTCGACCCGGCGGTCGATTCGGCTGACCTGAGTGATCTCATTTCCTTGGTGCAAGCAGTTGCTCCGTCGCAGGCTCGTAAGGTTGTGGCTCGTTGGGAAGCTGTTCGGGTGTCGCAGTCTGATGGCGCCCAAG
>JAYWAI010000389.1:0-3750 GCA_043782545.1 Acidimicrobiia bacterium | reverse complement strand
GCACGGCACCGCGTTCTTCGAGCGACATTTCTGACGCTCCCGGAATCGAGGCTTCCGACCAACGAAATACCTCCTGCCACCGAGAAATGTCGAGCCCGAGCAGATCACAAATCACGAAGATCGGGAAGCGCACCGTGAGAGCGTCGACGACGTCGACGGGCGAACCCACGGGCATTGCATCGATCAAATCAGCCACGTAGACATGCATCTGGTCTTCCAGACGCTTCATCAACGATGGTCGGAAACACGGCTGCACCAGCGCTCGGTAGCGCGTGTGGTCGGGTGGGTCGGTGTGCATCATAGTCGGGGGGGACGGATACTCGTGACCGATTTCAAAAACCAAAATGCCCTTGCCCGATGAGAAAATTTCGGGCCGCACCGACGCGTCGTGCACGGGAGCGTGGTGGCTAGCTACCCAATATCCACCCGTTTCGTTCCACACCACGGGACCACGTGTGCGCAAAGCCGCCAAGTGAGCCCACGGATCGTCGTTCGTTTCGCCGGCCATGAAACCCTCGTCCAATACGACCCCGGCTAGTGGTTCATGCTGGCGCACGGTCACCCCCGAGCAAGGCGCCAGAAGTGCCAAAAACTTGTGTCACCGCAACACCGCCGGGAGCCCAAATCCCTGCATCTCGCACAACATTTCGTAGGCCGCCAAAATGCTCACCGCATCGGTCACACTGGTGACATTGCCACTGGCGTCGAGATTGAGATTCGCGCCACTCATCACAAACTGCACGTGCGTGGGGCCGTCGTTGTCGGCGGGAATCGAAAGAGTGTGCACTGAATTCGCTGGCTCATACACATACGAGCCAGCGCAGTAATCGATGCCGTATTCCACATACCGCCACCGGCCCGACACCGTGAATGCCTCGACTGAACCCGTGTGCTTATGTGACTCGGCTCGAAATCCCGGGGAGAAGATATTCTCGATGACCCATACGTTGGCATCGATGTCGACACGCAACACTTTGAGCTGTACATCGGGGCCCGCCTGCACCCACGGCACACCGTCAGCGGCGAGATATCGAACGTCGGGCAAAGGTGATCCTGAGGTCATTATCGCACCCTAATCTGCACAATCGTCTGCGAGCTCCGCGGAGCCCCAACGGCCCTGACCGATCCGACTCGACACCATAAAAGTGATTAAAAGTCATTTAAAACGGACAAGGCGTCCGGGTGTTGCGCCGGTGTGTTCACCGTCGGCGTAGGTTTGCTCACCTCGCACGAAGGTGGCCCGATAGCCGTCGGCACGTTGCACTAAACGTCGCCCGTTGGCCGGAAGATCGAAAATCATTTCGGGTGCATGCAATTTAACCCCCTCAACGTCGACCAGGTTGATGTCGGCGCGTTTGCCCGGTACCAGCGAGCCACGATCGTGAAACCCATACGTGGCGGCAGTGCGAGCGGTCTGCATATTGACGACTTGTTCGAGCGTCAATAGCGGGCCACGCGTCCGGTCACGAATCCAATGAGTCAGCAACGTGGTTGGCATACTCACGTCGCAAATCAAGCCACAATGAGCGCCACCATCGCTCAGCCCGAGGACCGAGTTTGGGTGAACCATCATTTCCCGCACGGCGTCGAGATTGCTGTCTTCATAGCTCGACAGCGGCGCGAAAATGAACGCCTTCCCTTCGTCTTCCAAGAGCCAATCCAGCACTACTTCTTCTGGCCGCCGACCCTCTCGCTCGGCAGTAGAAGCGGCGCAGGATTCCGGTGTTGGCTCGTAGTTGGGCGGGTTGCCGAGTGGGAACATTCGCTTCCACCGAGACATCAGCGCCCGAGCAATCGAGCTCAGCGTCTCGGGTTGCTCGGCCAACAAAGCGGCCCGCACCTCTGGCTGACGCAAGCGCGCAACGCGGTCGGCTAGTGGCAGTTCGCGCAACGGTCGATACGTGGGATGGGTAATAAATGGATGCAGCGACGACTGCAATCCAAATAGCATTCCGGTCGGGCGACATGGCACTTGGGGCACGATGTTGAGTCCCTCACGACCAGCCTGCGCGGCACTTTCCAACGCGGCTCGGTACGCAGTTGGGTCACCGGGAACTTGCGACAAGGTATAGGTCACCGTCGATTTAGTGCGGCGCGCGATCTCGGCCATGTACACGCCCACTTCGCCACTAGGCGAGCCATCGTCAATGAGTTGAAACACGCCATGACCGGCCTGACCTATGGCGTCGGATATGGCAATGAGTTCGTCAATCGGAGCCACGGTTCCGGGCATCACCCCGTGGCGCGACCGGTGCAAAACTGTCCGAGATGTAGAAAAACCAACGGCTCCGGCCTCAAGCGCTTCGCGTGTGAGTTGAGCCATGCGGCCAATCTCTTCGATGGAAGCGTCGTCATGCGCGCGGTCGCCGAGCACGAAGGCGCGCAGTGCGGCATGGGGCACTTGGGCGGCAATGTCGAGCACTCGGTGACTGGAATCCAACGCGTCCAGGTACTCAGGAAATGACTCCCACTGCCAATCCATTCCTTCGTGCAACGCCGTGCCGGGAATGTCTTCGACGGCCTCCATAAGTTCAATGAGAAAATCTCTTGACTCTGTGTGAACGGGGGCGAAACCCACACCACAGTTCCCCATCACAACGGTGGTCACGCCATGCCAACTCGATGGCGTGACTTGTGGATCCCAGGTAACTTGCCCGTCGTAGTGCGTGTGAATATCGACCCAGCCTGGCATCACCGTCAAGCCATCGGCATCAACCTCGCGGTGCCCGCGCCCGTCGACAACTCCGACCTCGGTCACGATCCCGTCGTTGACGGCAACGTCAGCGATTCGGCGTTGCGCCCCGGTGCCATCAACGACTACCCCACCACGAATTACTAAATCATGCATAGTGCAAAGCATAAACCCGAATTCCGTCCAACTGGTCACCAGAGCGCACCCGGTCTCATCCCGACACGTGCGGCGCCGATCTAAATTGCGAACCGTTTCTGGCCCGACCTGACTGACCGGGTGATCTACATCCGACGATTCCGGCGGCTCGCCAACGTAAAAAACACCAGAGCCATCGACACCGACCAGCACAGCGCAACGACCACCTTGTGTGCTGCGGGTCCGCCATTCATACAAGCCCGTACCGCATCAGCGGTGGCACTCACCGGTTGATGACGGGCCCACCACTGCAACCAACTCGGCATCGTGTCGGGCGACGCAAAAAGATTCGATGCAAACGTCAAAGGTGCCAGTAACGGGAACGACGCCGCCTGCGCTGATTCACCGTTAGGGACACTGAGCCCGATCAACACGAAAAGCCAACACAACGCAATGCCAAACATGATCATTACGCCAATACCAGCAGCGATCATGACCACGTTGGTGCTGGGTCGAAACCCAACGGCCACACCGATCGCCAACATCAACAACACGATCACGATGTTGCGCGTGGTGTCGGCCAAAACACGACCAGTCAGCGTCGCCGAGCGCGACATGGGTAACGAACGCAACCGCTCGAGTAGCCCTTTGCCCTTATCTTCGGCGAGGCCGATGGCTGTGTTGATCGCCCCAAACGTGGCGGTTTGCACAAAGATGCCCGGCATCAAATAGTTGACGTAACTCGTACCCGGGATGTGTATCGCGCCGCCGAAAACATAGCGAAACATCAGTACAAAAATGACCGGTTGCACGAGCGAAAACACGAGCACTTGCGGCACTCGCGACATACCAATGAGGTTGCGCCGGGTCATGGCCAGCGTGTCGCTGAGTGCCCAACGAAATCCATCGTTGTGGTGATCAAC
>JAYWAI010000388.1:0-9911 GCA_043782545.1 Acidimicrobiia bacterium | reverse complement strand
ATCAACATTGCGGCGGTCGACCAGGGTGTGCTTATCAACCAGGTCGCGAACGTGTTGTGGAACTTCCCAAATGCCACGGCGATCAACGACGACGACTGGTGCCGGCAGTTCGTCATCGAGCACGAGCACCACTTCGTCGTCGACTAGGACGTGCCAACGTCGAGTACCTCAACGTCAAGTACCTCAACGTCAAGTTCGGCGGCGGCACCGTCAACTGCGGCCTCGACAACCGGAGTTTCAACGTCGACTGCTCATGGCTGCGAGACGGTCATCAAGGTCTACGCGGACACGAACCAGAACGGTAAACAAGACGCTGATGAGCCCGGCGTTGCTGGCCTGACGATCGAAATAAACGGTCCCAACGGCAAGCAAACAGCTGTCACCAATTCGTCGGGATCTGCCGTATTCGGTTGCCTGCCTATGGGGGACTACCCGTCCAAGGTGTTAGGCGTCCAAGTGGAAAATCAACGCAGTCTCGTCGGGGCAAACCGGCGTGTTGTCGGCGGGCGCTGGGGCCACTCAACCGGCGTTGGCGCTTGCCAACGTGCCCAAAGTGTTAGCTGTAACGGGCTCGGAATCCCTATTGAAGAGTCTGATCGGTGTAGTCATGGTTTTCGGCGGTCTGGTGCTCGTCTCGATGGCGCGTCTTGTACGCCGCCGCGATCAAAACGCACCCGGTTGTTCACCACGGTGACACCCTCACTCGCCAGCCTGCGGGCGTGATCAACTTCTGAACCGGGCACAAGGCGGCCTTGAGAATTCACGACTCTCCACCATGGCAATTGTCCGTCGGATGCGCTCAACAGTGCGCCGACGGACTTTGCTGCGCTAGGCGAGCCGGCCTCGGTTGCCACTTCGCCGTACGTCATGACCGTGCCCGATTCAATTGATTCGATCACGGCGCGCGCCCGGTCGTGAAATGTGGATCGGGTCGCGGCCATTGTGCGAAGCGTAATGTTGTGTCGTGATTGTGTGCGCAACGTAATGTTGCGGCGTGATCGATCGTCGGGTACGTACCGGGGGCCTGATGGCGCGATCAATTCGACACGAAGTCGTGGCCGGTATTGGCGGCGTTGATTTCGTATTGCTCGATGGTCTCATACCGGTCGACGTGGGTCTGGAGGATCGGCTCGTTTCGCACATTCCGCACGATACAGTTGCCATGTTTTTCCCCGAAGTCATGGGCACGTGCCCCCGAATCTCTGTGTGGGTCAACGGCGTTCGTTGTGGCGAGTTGCCGTCAGATATTGCGACGAAATATGGCCGTAAGATTCATCGGTTGCAGGAAAAGGTCCGGCGCCCCATCGCGGTACGTGCCACCCTTATCAACGAAAACCAAGCACTGCTTCGCCTTGCCATGCCCGTCGCCGCCCGGCTCTAATCGACCAACGGTACGGAGCTGTTAGTCCCAGAGTGCGGCCAGA
Organism: Acidimicrobiia bacterium; assembly: GCA_043782545.1. Lineage (GTDB taxonomy): Bacteria > Actinomycetota > Acidimicrobiia > Acidimicrobiales > JBBRKR01 > JBBRKR01. The sequence continues at coordinate 8,487 of JAYWAI010000388.1, read as the reverse complement.
ACCCGGTCGGCGAGTTCCGGGCGACAGACCAAAAAGTCGGGCATCCACGTGTCGCGTTGGTTGTACACCAATGGCGAGCCATCGATACGACTTACATGTAAGCCAGCAGCCCGCGCCACTGCGGCGGGAGCGCATGAATCCCATTCGTACATGCCACCGGAGTGGGCGTATACATCGACTTCGCCTCGCACGACTGCCATGGCTTTGGCGCCCGCTGAGCCGAGATAGGCAATGTCTGCGTCGAGTGCCTCAGAGACCAGCATTGCGGCATACGTGGTGCGGCTGCGACTCGATACGACTCGCAAGCGCCGGTCGCCAACCGGAGGCACCACGGTGGGTTCGCCGGTGCAATAGGTGGCACCAAAAACTGGCAGGGCCACGGCACCGCACGCCGGATCGCCATCGATGGTGAGCGCTACATGGATGGCCCAATCGGGGCGGCCACGCTCGCCGTACTCGTTGGTACCGTCGAGGGGGTCGACAATCCACACGCGGCTCTTGATGAGGCGAGAGGGCTCGGCGTAGCCCTCTTCGGAAATGACACCGTCGTCGGGTCGGGCGATCTTGAGGGCGTCAACCAAGAAGTGATGGCCGCGCATGTCGCCTTCGTCACGCAGTGCCCAGGCGTTGTTGCCACGGGCGAACCATTCGTTGCGAAAGTCGTGTAATAGTTTGCCGCAGTCGGTGGCGAGTTGGCGCGCCAAGGCGTGGTCATCAGGGGTGGGCGCACTCATCTGACCGCAATCTTCGCAGATTGCGTGGTGAGCTAAGCCTTTGTGCTGGCGACGAAGTTCTCGATCTCGGCTGCCTCTGCTGCCGCTTTTCGTGCCTCTTCAGCAGCGCGGCGCGCTTCGAGCATCTGGATTCGCGTGTTGGCGAGTGGGCCAGGTTCACCATACGGTTGGCTGGCGAGGTCGTAGCACTCTGCGTGAAAGTGTTCGACTTTGACCCACGCCGGGCCGTCGTACACGTTGCAAATAATCTGGTAGGTGCGCAATTTGGCGGTGAATTTCACCTGCTCGTCGCAGTGAATACAGATTGCTGAGTTGCCGGCCTCGACGGTGCGGGTAACTGCCCGTGAGGTGAACTTTGGTTTCTTGAGTGTCGCCGTTGCCATAAAGAAACAATCGGCTGCCAGAGCTCGAAGTTAAACAATCGGCAAAGAATTACCGAGCTAGTGGCTTGTATTTGAGGCGATGGGGCGTGTCAGCGTCGGCGCCAAGTTCCTTCTTGCGAAACGCCTCATACTCGGTGAAGTTGCCTTCGAACCATCTCACCTGACTATTGCCCTCAAAGGCGAGCACGTGGGTACACAACCGGTCCAGGAACCAGCGATCATGTGAGATCACTACTGCGCACCCCGGGAACGACTCGAGGGACTCTTCCAGCGCTCGGAGCGTGTCGACGTCGAGATCGTTGGTGGGTTCGTCGAGGAGTAACACGTTGCCGCCGGTCTTGAGTAGCTTGGCGAGGTGCACGCGATTGCGCTCGCCGCCCGAGAGTAGGCCGACTTCCTTTTGCTGGTCGGAACCTTTGAAGTTAAACGACGCCACATAGGCCCGCCCGTGCATTTCACGGTTGCCGATTTTCAGGTTGTCGATGCCTCCAGTGATTTCTTCGTAGACAGTGGCTTTGGCGTCGAGGGTGTCACGGCTCTGATCGACGTAACTGAGTTGCACCGTTTCACCGATTTTCACGCCGCCTTCGTCGGAAGTTTCCTGCCCAGTGAGCATGCGAAAAAGGGTGGTCTTACCGGCGCCGTTAGCACCGATAATGCCCACGATGCCGGCCTTGGGTAACGAAAACGACAGGTTGTCGATGAGGAGACGGTCGCCGTAACCCTTGCTGAGGCCTTCAACTTCGATGACTGTGTCGCCGAGGCGGGGGCCGGGCGGGATCATGATTTCGAGCTTGTCGCCCCGGCCCTGATCGGCTTCGGCCTCGGCGCGGAGTTTGTCGTAGGCGCTCAAGCGCGCCTTGCCTTTTGATTGGCGGGCCTTGGGCGACATGCGCACCCATTCGAGTTCACGCTCGAGTGTGCGTTGACGCGCCGACGTAGTCTTTTCTTCTGCTTTCAGACGGGCCTGGGTTTGATCCAGCCAGCTTGAGTAGTTGCCTTCGAACGGTATGCCCTTGCCGCGGTCGAGTTCCAAAATCCATTGGGCCACGTTGTCGAGGAAGTAGCGATCGTGGGTGATGGCCACCACGGTGCCGGGGTATTCCTGGAGGAATCGTTCGAGCCAGGCCACGCTTTCGGCGTCGAGATGGTTGGTGGGTTCGTCGAGGAGCAACAGGTCCGGGCGGCTCAGCAGCAGCCGGCAGAGCGCAACGCGGCGACGCTCGCCGCCGGAAAGCAAGGTGACGTCGGCGTCGCCAGGCGGGCATCGCAGAGCATCCATGGCGATTTCGACGTTGCGCTCAAGGTTCCATGCATCGGCCGCGGCGATTTTGTCTTCGAGATCCGCTTGGAGAGCACCGACCTTGTCAAAATCGGCGTCGGGCTCGCCCCACATGGCCAATACTTCGTTGTAGCGGTCGATGATGCCTTTGACCTCGCCGACGCCCTCGAGCACGTTGTCCATGACATTTTTCGTGGGATCAAGTTGTGGCTCTTGCTCGAGCAAGCCAACGGTGAAGCCTTGAGTGAGGCGGGCCTCGCCGGTGAAACCATCGTCGAGACCAGCCATGATTCGCAGCAAACTGGATTTACCGGAGCCATTAGAACCCAATACGCCGATCTTCGCGCCAGGGTAAAACGAAAGCGAAATATTTTCGAGAACTTGACGATCGGGCGGATGAAATCGGCCGAGTTTGTACATGGTGTAGATATATTGAGCAGCCACGGCCCGTCAGCTTAGGTGGCCGGCTTCGTGCAAGACTGCGCCGGTGGGGCAACGAGTCAGACGTCACTATTCATGGGTGGTGTTTGTCGCAACATTTGTGGTGCTTTTGGGAGCATCGGGCATGCGGGCCACCACGTCGGTATTTTTGTTGCCGTTGCAACGCCAATTCGGTTGGTCGAAACCCGGTATTTCGGTGGCCACTTCGATCAACATTCTGCTGTTTGGTTTGATGGGCCCGTTTGCGGCCGCTTTGATGCAACGCTATGGCCTCCGAAGAGTTGTCGTGTCGGCTCTCGTGACGATGGCCACCGCCGCTCTGGTCGGCACTCAAATTCAGCAACTCTGGCAACTGTGGCTGTTGTGGGGAGTCATGGTCGGCCTGGGCTCTGGCTGCATGGCCACAGTGCTAGCGGCCACGGTGGCCAATCGTTGGTTTGTCGAACGGCGCGGGTTGGTCACGGGAGTGCTTTCGGCCGCGACGGCCACTGGCCAATTAATTTTTTTGCCGGTACTCGAATACCTGGCTGATCATGTGGGATTTCGCTGGCTCGGCGTCGTGGTGGGTATTTCGGCGCTCGCCGTCATTCCAATCGTGCTCGGTTTCATTCGAAATTGGCCCGGCGACATCGGGATTCTGCCCTTCGGTGCGCCGGCTGACTATTCCGTGTCGACCACGGGTGGAAACCCGGTCAAAGTTGCTTTCGCCGGGTTGCGGATGGCGTCACGGGTGCCAAGCTTCTGGTTGCTGTTTGGCAGCTTCTTGGTATGTGGGCTGTCTACCAATGGGCTCATTCAAACGCACTTTATTTCCGCGGCCCACGACCATGCCATACCCAGTGGGACCGCAGCGGGCTACTTGGCAGCCATAGGGGTATTCGATGTCATTGGGACGCTCGGCTCAGGTTGGCTCACAGACCGGGTCGACCCTCGCAAACTGTTGTTGGCGTATTACGGGTTGCGCGGTGTCTCGCTCATTTTGCTTGACCAAGCATTGAGCTCTGGGCGCATTGGGCTCCTTGGATTCTTTGTGTTTTACGGACTCGACTGGGTGGCGACAGTGCCGCCCACCGTGGCGCTGTGTCGCGAAATGTTCGGCATTGAAAACGCTGGGGTTATCTATGGATGGGTGTATGTGGGCCACCAGATAGGCGGCGCGCTCATGGCGTGGCTGGCCGGAGCGATTCACGATTGGACGGGTGGCTACCGGTTGGCATTCCACATAGTGGGCATCGTGTGCGTCGCCACTGCCATTGCCGTGATGTCGATCAAACGGGATCACGTTGATACCTATCAGGTAAGTCTCGCCTCGGCGTGATAGCGGTGATAGGTTCCGCAGCAATTCGCTAGCAATTCGTTTTGCGAAGGTCGTAACTCACTCACCCACGGGGGCTTCATGGAACTCTTAAAGCAAGCTGGCTTTGCCGGATTGGCACGTTGGCTGCACATCGTGTCTGGCATTTGCTGGATCGGTTTGTTGTATTTCTTCAACTTTGTGCAGGTGCCGGCCTATGCAGGTATGGACGCCACGGCGCGCAACCACGCTATCAACAACGTCACTCGCCGCACCCTGTGGTGGTTCCGTTGGGCCGCCGTGGCCACATTTCTCACCGGTATTTTGATTGCGTTGTTGACGAGCGACTACTTCGTTGACTTCGGTAAGACTGCTCGTGGTCTGAGCATCTCCACTGGCATGTTGATCGCCATCATTATGTTGCTCAACGTGTGGGGGGTCATCTGGCGCAATCAGAAAATTGTGTTGGCCAATGCCGAAGCCGTTTTGGCTGGGCAACCAGCGAATCCTGACGCTCCTGCTGCGGGCCGCAAGGCCGTCATGGCGTCACGTCAAAACGCGTTGTTCTCCATTGTCATGGTGTTCTTCATGATCTTCCCGAGTCACCTCGCCACGCTTGGCAAGTACTCCACCACGATTTACGAAAGCAGCAAGACGGGCGCTTACTGGGCGATAGCGATGGTTCTTATCGCCGTGCTCGAAGTCAACTGTCTTGGATTGTTGCCGTGGAAGTTCGAGCCCAAGAAGGGCCTCAACGTGCTGTACGACAGCGTGCGCAACGTGTTGATCGCAGGCTTCGGTCTGTGGCTTGTGTTCTTCATCTTGTGGTCAACCTTGATGAACCCGTAGGACTTCTGAACGCGAAAGGGTCCCGACCAGCTCAGCTGGTCGGGACCCTTTGTCGTTGTGGATTGGCAGGGCTACCCGACCGTGAGGGTGGCTTGCATCCCGGCATCGCGATGGCCGGGCAGGTTGCAATACATCGTGTACGTGCCCTTGATGAGTTTCACCGTAACGACCCCAACTTCGCCGGGCTGCACACTGATCTTTGCTGCGTCGACACCGTCGATTCGCAAGTTGTGGCCGGCAGCGCCCTTGTTGTCATAGGCGATGACAACATCACCGGCGGTTGCCGTGTACGTCTTCGCGTCGAAGACATTGTCTTTGGCAATAATCGTCAGGCCCGCATTAGCTGGCATGGTGGTGTTGACTTTGGCGCTGGATCCGCACCCGGCGAGAGCCAAGAGCGATGCAGCACCAGCAACGAGGGTGATTTTTCGGGGGGTCAGATGCATGGCGGCCAGGCTATTGCTTCGGTCGTGGGTCGCGTGCGATTTGCGCCTCAAGATTTTCGTTTGAGGTTGTGACCATAGAAGCCGCCCTTGGGACGGGCGTGAGCGTGGTAGTGGTCGGGAATGCTGCGCATGTTGTCGTCGACCCAGTGCACGTAATCGAATTGCTCGGCCACGACCGAGGCCAGCTTCGCATGCAGGGACGCTTTGGTTTCGTCGCTCGGAGTGGCGGAATGCTCCCGCCAGACCACCATTGGCGTAACGCATGATTCGCATTCTGCGATCCAGCACTCTTCGTCAGAAAAAAACCACTCTGTGAATTCGTCGGCCGTACACAATTCACACTTTGTTGGGCTGATCATCATTGCACTGTATGGCCAAGGTAACTTTCTAGTGTGACTTCCCCCCAGCACCCTGATGTCACGGGCCCCAATGCGTGGCTCGTGGATGAAATGTATGAGCAGTATTTGAGCAATCCGGCCTCGGTGACCGAGAGCTGGCGTGAGTTTTTCGCCGACTACAGCAACAACGTGCCGTACGCAACAACTGCCGTCGCAAACGCGCCGGCAGTTGTTGCGGCGCCGTCCGTACCGAGCGCTCCGGTAGCGCCTTTGGCGGCAGCAGCAGCTTCGCCCGCTGGTGCAGCTGACTCAGCTCTAGCGGTCCCGGTTGTTGCTTCCCCAGTCGTTTCGGCCCCTGTGGCTGATCGTGGCGAGCCAATTCGCGGCGCGGCAGCGTCGATCGTGACCAACATGCAGGCCAGCTTGACCGTGCCCACGGCGACCAGTTTCCGCAACGTGCCGGCCAAACTGCTCGAGGTCAACCGCAAGATCATCAATGGCTATCTCACGCGTACGCGCGGGGGTAAAGTAAGTTTTACTCACTTAATTGCCTATGCTGCGGTGAGGGCGATTGCTGACACTACGCCGGTAATGAACTCCATGTTTATTGAGGGTTCCGACGGAAAGCCACGCGTTCAACGCAACGAACACATCAATGTGGGCCTGGCCGTCGACGTACAAAAACCCGATGGTTCGCGCACCCTTGTGGTGCCCAATATCAAGGGTGTCGACACGCTCGATTTCAAGAGTTTTTTCGCGGCTTATGAAGACCTAATTCGCAAAGTCCGCACCAACAAACTTACGTTGGAGGACTACCAGGGCACCACGGTATCGATCACCAACCCCGGCACAATCGGCACCGTGCAAAGCGTGCCGCGCCTCATGCCCGGCCAAGGTGTGATCGTCGGCGTGGGGTCTATTGAATTCCCGGCCGAGTTCCAAGGCGCCGATCAGCATGCGCTGGCGGAGTTGGGCGTGAGCAAAGTGGTCACCATCACCTCGACCTACGACCATCGAGTCATTCAGGGTGCCGAGTCGGGTATGTTTCTCAAGGCAATGCACGAGTTGCTGCTTGGCGAACGCGGATTCTATGAAGGCATTTTCGCCAGCTTGGGCTTGCCATATGAGGCAGTGCGTTGGAAGGTCGATGTCAACCCGCTGGACAAAATGGAGAGCCGGCTCGAGAAGCAAATGCAAGTCAACACGCTCGTCACGACGTATCGCACACGAGGCCATTTGATTGCCGATTTGGATCCACTGCGGTGGAAGGAGCCCGAGACGTTTCTTGAGCTGGACCCTGCGACGTACGGCCTCACGCTGTGGGACTTGGATCGCGAATTTCTGACCGGTGGCGTGGCGGGCACGAAGGCTATGCCGTTCGGCGATTTGCTCGGCGTGCTGCGTGATGCATATTGCCGCACCATTGGCGTGGAGTACATGCATATCCAAGAGCCGGCCGAAAAGCGTTGGATTCAACAGCAAGTTGAGGGCACTCGCTTCGATCTGAGCAAGGAAGAGTACGCCCACATTTTGCAACGTCTCAATGCCGCTGAGGCGTTCGAGAAATTCTTGGCCACCAAATATGTGGGTACGAAACGGTTCGGGATTGAAGGTGCAGAAAGCGCTATTCCGTTACTCGACGAGGTGCTCAGCGCCGCAGCAGAATCGAACTTCGACGGTGTCGTGCTGGGCATGGCGCACCGGGGGCGTCTGAACGTGTTGGCCAACATCGTGGGTAAGAGTCACGATCAAATCTTCCGCGAATTCGAAGGCTACGTCGACCCCGAAAGCATTCAAGGTTCTGGCGACGTGAAATATCACCTCGGCGCAGTAGGCAAATTTGTGAGCCGTTCGGGCGCCGAAATTACCGTCGAATTGGCTGCCAACCCGAGCCATCTCGAGACGGTCAACCCGGTGGTGGCTGGCATCGTGCGGGCCCGCCAAGATCAGATCAACATGCCAGGTTCCTACAGCGTGTTGCCGTTGCTCATTCACGGCGACGCCGCGTTCGCTGGGCAAGGTTTGGTAGCCGAGTGCCTCAACTACTCGGGCCTGTCGGGCTATCGAGTCGGTGGCACGATTCACCTGGTGATCAATAACCAACTCGGGTTTACCACCTCGCCCGAACAGGCTCGTTCATCGCAATATTGCACCGACGTGGCCAAGATGATCGACGCTCCCGTGTTCCATGTGAACGGCGATGACCCTGAGGCCTGCGTGCGCGTTGCCCGTCTGGCGTTTGCGTATCGCGAATCGTTCCACAAAGACGTCGTGATCGATATGGTGTGTTACCGCCGCTATGGACACAACGAGGGTGACGACCCGAGTTACACCCAACCGCTCATGTACAAGCGCATCGAAGCGCGTCGCAGCGTCCGCAAGATCTACATGGAGTCACTCGTCAAGCGGGGTTTGATCACTGTCGAAGAAGCTGAAAAGGCGCTCGATGATTTTCAAGGCCGCTTGCAGACATCGCTCGACCAGACCCGCCAAGGCGCACCGCCGGCTGGTACCCGCGCCCGCAAAGCGCCCGAGCCAATTGGCGTGTTGCCGCATGTGACTACCGGCGTTGATCGGGCTGTGCTCGATCGAGTGTTTGCCGGGTTGACGACGGTGCCGGCGGGTTTTACCATTCATCCTAAATTGGTGCGTCAGTTTGAGACTCGCACGGCGGCTTACAACTCGGGTGATCTGGATTGGGCGACCGGCGAGGCGCTGGC
>JAYWAI010000387.1:0-9913 GCA_043782545.1 Acidimicrobiia bacterium | reverse complement strand
CAGCGGCAGCCTCATCGGCGAGGGTCAAAATTGCTTCATCCACGTCAGTGAAATATTGATAGAACGTGGCTGGCGACATGCGCACTTCGCGGGTGATGTCGACCACTTTGATGTCGAGTACGCCATGGTCATCGAGCAGTTTTTTTGTGGCGTCCAAAATGCGCGCTCGTGTCTTGGTGGCACGTGTGCCAATGACCCGCCCGTCGGTTGCTTGTGTTTTGGCGAGGGTCACGAAGCCATTGTTTCACGCACCGTGGGCGGGGCCGTGGTTACGCCCCGTATACCGGCATTTGTTCGGGCGACTCGGCAAGTAGATCGGCCACGACCGAGGTGAGTTCGCCTGGTTCCCAACGAGCACCTTTATCGAAAATTGCGCCACGTTGCCAACCGTCGCTGACGTTGATTTGGCCGCCGGAGTTTTCAAAAATGCGTCCCGACACGGTGCAGGCCGATGACCCGAGCCACACTACAAGCGGTGACACATTCGCCGGGTCCATGGCATCGAAACCGTCGTCGGGTTTGGCCATCATGTCGGTGAATGCGCCTTCTGTCATGCGGCTTCTGGCCGATGGCGCAATGCCGTTGATACCGATGCCGTAGCGGCCGAGTTCGGCTGCCGCGGTGATGGTGAAGTTGGCAATGCCGGCCTTAGCGGCGGAATAATTTGATTGCGACACGCTGCCAAAAAGGCCCGCGCCCGACGACGTCGTCACGATGCGCGCATCGACTGGCGTGCCAGCTTTTGATTGCGCTCGCCAATAGTCAACGGCGTGACGCACCGGGCAAAACATGCCGCGCAAATGTACGCGCATGATGGCGTCCCACTCGTCGACGCTCATGTTGACGATCATTCGATCTCGAACGATTCCGGCGTTGCACACCAGCGTGTCGAGATGTCCGAACGATTCAATAGCGCTCACGATCAAGCGTCGGGCACCGTCCCAGTCGCTCACGTCATCACTGTTCACCATTGCCTTGCCACCAAGCGCCGTGATCTCATTCACGACTTCTTGAGCGGGCGTCAGGCTCCCACCAGAGCCGTCGAGTTCCGCGCCGATGTCATTGACGACAACACTGGCGCCGGCAGCGGCGAAGGCCAACGCGTGCGCCCGACCCAAGCCGCGTCCAGCGCCGGTGACGATCGCCACACGTCCGTCGCACAAGCCCATTACGACGCGATCCCGCCATCGATACTCACGATGGTGCCCGTCATGTAGCGAGCCTCGTCGCTGGCTACGTAGGCAAACGCGCCGGCGATTTCACTCGGCTCAGCGTTGGGCATGGGCGTCATGATCTTGGTGAGTTCTTTCCAATCGGCACCCTCGGGCGGGCCGAAGGAACCCAGGATGTTGGTGTTGGTACCGCCAGGCGCAATGGCGTTGGCGCGCACGCCTTTGCCTTTGTATTCGGTGGCGAGTTCCTTGGTGAGTAACACCACGCCACCCTTGGAGGCGCAGTAGGCCGCACTCCACGGCTGGCCGATCAGCCCAGCAGTCGACGCGGTGTTGACGATCACACCGTTGCCAGTGGCGAGCAAGTGCGGCAGTGCGAAGCGGCACATGTAAAACGTGCCGTTGAGGTTGACACCCACGACCCGGTTGAACCGTTCCGGCGACTCTTTGTGCGTGTACTCGAAGTGGCCAATGCCAGCAATGTTGCACAAAATGTCGATGCCACCAAGGTGATCGGCGGCCGCGGCGATGGTGGCCTCAACCTGCTCGAAGTTCGACACATCGCAGGCCATCGATGTAGCTATACCTCCCGCAGCGGTGATGGTTGCCGCGGTAGCGGCGGCACCTTCGCCAGACACGTCGACGCACACAACAGCGCCGCCTTCACTCGCCAGACGGATGGCTGTTGCTTGCCCGATTCCGCTCGCTGTGCCAGTGAGCACGATTCGTTTTCCGTTGAAGCGATTCACAATTTCTCCTTGATGATTTTCGTTTGGTTAGGCGGGCGCGAATTGCGATCGCAGGACATTTTTGAGCACTTTGCCGGTGGCATTGCGGGGGAGCGCATCGAGAAATTCGAGTTGCTCTGGAAGCTTGTAGATCGCCAGTTTCTGAGCCTTGAGATGATTTTGCAAGTCGGCGAAACCGAGCGTTGAATTGGATTTGAGAACGATCACGGCACAACACCGTTCTCCGGTTGTGGCGTGCGGCACACCAATGACGGCAACGTCGGCCACGGCGGGGTGCGTGTAAATCAAATTCTCGATTTCGGTAGCTGAAATATTTTCACCGTTGCGAATGATGATGTCTTTGAGTCGGCCGGTGATGCGCACGTAACCGTGCTCGCTTACCACGCCGAGGTCACCGGTGCGAAACCAACCTTCGTCGTCAAAAGCGTCAGCGTTGAGTGACGTATCGACATAGCCATGGCACACGTTGGGGCCCTTGACGCGCAACTCACCCTCGACGCCGGGACCAACTTCGACGCCGTCGAGGCTCACGACGCGCAGTGTCACGCCGGGGACTGGGCGACCTTCGGTGGTGGCCTTGTGTTCGTCACTGTCGTCGAGGTGCACCATCACGCTGATCGGCGCTTCAGTGAGACCCCACCCGGCGATCGCTGGCGCGCCGAGGTCGGCTAAAAGTTCGTGATGCAACGTGTCGGGTTTTGGCGCGCCGCCACCGTTGAAAACACGCACATGATCGAACAGTTTTTGCCCCGGCGGCAATGCCCGCTGAGCTGTCAGATACGCCATCCAGAACGCCGTTCCGGCACCCGCGCACGTCACTCCGTGGGCGGCCAAAAATGCTGGGGTGTCGGGCCCAAAAGTCTCCACCATGATGAGTTGAACGCCCGTTTGCAACGCGTTGATTAACCACACCAACCCGCCGACATGAGTGACGGGAAACACCACTGCGGTGCGGTCATCTGACGTGCATTCGATTGACCATTGCAAGCCGTTATTGGCAGCCGACAAGGTGGCGTCGGTGTGGCGGGCACCTTTGGGATCGGCTGTGGTGCCTGACGTATAGAGCACCCAGCGAACAGGATCGCCGGCGTTGCTGGCAGGAGGAGGCAACACTTTCGGGTCGGCGAAAGGCGGCTCAGGATCCACAACAAATGCGGCAACATCGTTGGCGGCTTCGGCAGCCATTGTGGGGTAGTCGAAGCCACGAAACGTTCGTGGCACGAGCAGGAGTTCGCAACCTGTTTGATTGGTAATGAATCCGACTTCTCGATGACGCAAAACCGGCAAAATCGGATTTTGCACGGCACCCAAATACGCAAGCGCGCCGACTACATACAGCGTCTCGAAACGGCTGGGCAGAATCCACGACACGGCGCTTTCTTCACCGATGCCCATGTCGTGAAAGCCCGCCGCCGTGCGCAACACGTGCGACCGATACTCGCCGAACGTGAGCGTGCGTCCAGCTTCGTCGACGCTCATGCGGGCATCGGGCGTGGCGGTGGCGCGATCATCGATGAGTTCCCACAGCGATTTGCCTCTGGTGTCAAGCGGTGCAATCACAGGCGTTAGAACGTCAGCACGCCGCGGGCTACTTTGCCGGCTTCCATGTCGTGGATGGCGTCTTGGAACGATTCGACGGGGTATGTGGCGCTCACCAACTCATCGAGCATGAGTTTGCCGCGTCGGTACAAATCGATGATGAGAGGGATGTCGCGGTGCGGCGCAATGGTGCCGTAGCGACACCCTATGATGCCCCGATCCACGTGGGTGAGCCGGGTGTACAAGCCAGAGAACTCAGCGGTTGGGGCGGGCACACCAATGACGACAACGGTGCCTTCCCAATCGAGACATTCGAGCGCGTTGCGGGTCACCACCGGGTGGCCAACGCAATCAAACGCCCATTTCATGCCGCCGGCGTTGTATGGCCCGCGCAGTGCTTCTGGGCTGAATCGGTTGATCTCGGCAATGGTGTCCACGAGGTTGTCTTGGCGTCCATCTAAGAAATGGGTTGCCCCGAATTGGCGGGCGAGTGACTCTTTTGATGGGTCGGTGTCGACCGCAACGATCGAGCCAGCACTCTTGACGCGCAAGGCTTGAATGACGTTGAGGCCCACGCCGCCAACACCAAAAACCGCAGTGTGATCGCCGAGACCAACGTTGGCCCGATTGAACACGGCACCCACGCCAGTGACTACACCGCAACCCACGAGCGCGGCCGAAGTAAAGGGCACGTCTTTGGCGATCTTGACGCATTGCACGTCGCGAATCACGGTGCGTTCGGTGAACACGCTGGCGGCGGCGAAGTTGCTACACGCCTCGCCATCGACGGTGAAGGGTTGGCTCCAATTGCCCATCGTGCCCCGGCACGCCGTGGGGTGGCCGCCGCTACACGCCGCGCACATGCCGCAACTGGCAAGCGTGGCAATGATCACATGATCGCCGGGCACCACATGAGTGACGGCAATGCCGACTTCGGCCACCACGCCAGCACCCTCATGGCCGCACACCACCGGCGTTGGCCAGCCGTACAGACCGCTCATGAGCGACAGATCGCTGTGACATAAGCCGGCTGCTTTGATTTCCACGATGACGTCCCGTGGCCCGGGGGCCCGCACCTCGACGGTGTCGCGAACTGCACTCGTGGTGCCGTCGTAAATAATGCCTCTCATTATGCCCCTTGATGTGTGAGTAGTCGGAGTTCGGTTTTGAGTACTTTGCCGCTGGCGTTGGTGGGCAGCGCGTCGAGCGCTACGACGTGTCGCGGCACTTTGTAGTTGGCCATATTGTCACGGGCCCACGCGATTACGTCCTTGCCGTTGACGGTGTGCCCGGGGCGGGCGATGACGAATGCCCAGCCGGTTTCGCCCATGCGATTATCGGGTCCACCTACCACGGCAACTTGAGCAATACTCGGATGTTGCATGAGCGTGTTTTCAACCTCGGCCGGGTACACGTTGAAGCCGCCCATGATGTACATATCTTTCTTGCGATCGGTGATGCGCACATAGCCTTGCGCGTCGATGGTGCCAATGTCGCCGGTGTGCAACCAGCCGTCAGCGGTGATGGTGGCTGCCGTGGTTTCGGGATCGTTGAAATAGCCTGGCGTCACGTTGTAGCCCCGCACCATGATCTCGCCAGCGGCGCCGGTGTCGACCTGAGCGCCGGTGTCGTCGACGATCTGAATGTCGACGCCCTCTATGGCTCGTCCGCTGGTCTGCGAGATGAGTTCCGGGTCGTCGGCGGGCCGACACATGGTCACGACGCCTGTCGATTCGGTGAGGCCATAACCCGTCACGATGACCTGAAACGTGAGCTCATCGAGCATTCGCAAAATCATGCTGACGGGCACCGCCGCCGCGCCAGTGACGGCGAGACGCAAGCTCGACAAGTCGAATGTGTGGCGATTGGGATAGTTCAGAATCGAGAGGTACAAGGTGGGTGGACCGGGCAAGGTGGTGATGCTCTCGTCGCTGATGAGTTGCAACATTCTGGGTACGTCCAACACAGCCAGGGGCACGATGGCGGCGCCGCGCAAGATGGCCGACACAAACCCCGCTTTGTAACCAAAGGTGTGAAAGAACGGGTTGACGATGAGGTAGCGGTCGCCGTGGCGCAGACCAACGATGCCGCTCCATTCGGTGAACGTACGCACTGTTTGAGCGTGCGTGGCCATGACGCCTTTTGGGTGCCCGGTGGTGCCAGAGGTGAAGATGATGTCGCTGAGCGTGTCGCCAGTGATCAGGGCACGGCGATCATGTAATTGATTGTCACTTACGCTGATCGCGTCGCTCAAGAACGATTTCCAGGTGCGAGCGGCGTTCACATTGCTGAGCTCGCCGCGTAACACCACGACGTGTCGTAGCGCGGGCAAACACGCCAGATGCGCTTCGATCATGTCGGAGTAGTCGTTACCGAGGAAACCATTGACGCACATCAACATTTTTGCGCCAGAGCGCTCCAACACGTACGCAGCTTCTGTGGCTTTGAAGCGAGTATTGAGCGGCACAATGGCGGCGCCAGACCCGAGTGCTCCAAGGGCGGCAACTACCCATTCGTGAATGTTTGGTGCCCAGATCGCTACCCGATCGCCCAGCGCAATACCGGCGGCGATGAACGCCTTTGACGCGTCGTCGACGACGAGTTGCAACTCTGAAAACGTGAGGCGCACGTCGCCGTCGACGAGCGCCTCACTGCTGGCGTAGTGGCGCGCCGCGAAGGCCACCGCTTCAGGCACGGTGCGTAGCTCGGTGACATCCCCCACGAGTGTTGAACTACTTCAGATATGTGATCGACAGCATCTTGATGGCATTGCCGCGCAGCACCTTGTAAATCACGTCGTCGCTCAAACCTTTGGTTTGCTCGGCGGCGATCGATGCGGTGTTGGGCCAGGTGGAATCCGAGTGCGGGTAGTCGCTTTCGTATGTGACGTTGTTTTCGCCGATTTCGCCAATGCTGCGAAGGCCGTGTGCATCGTCGAAGAAGCAGCCGTACACGTGGTCACGGAACAGCTCGCTCGGCGGTACGAGTACCTTGTCGGCCACGCCACCCCAGCCGCGATTTTCGCGCCACACCGTGTCGGCGCGCTCGAGAATGTAGGGAATCCAACCGATTTGGCCTTCGCTGTAGGCCACCTTGAGATCGGGGAAGGTATGGAAATGGCCCGACATGAGCCAGTCGACCATGGAGAAACAACAGTTGGCAAACGTCAGCGTGGAGCCAACGGCTGGCGGCGCGTCGGCCGACGTGGAAGGCATGTTGGAACTCGAACCAATGTGCATATTGATGGTGGTGGCCGTCTCATTGCAGGCTTCGAAGAAGGGCAGCCAATGGCCGTCTTTGGCGTGAATGCTGGGCAGGCTAAGCAGGCTCGGAATCTCGCTGAAACA
The DNA here is from genome assembly GCA_043782545.1 of Acidimicrobiia bacterium. Lineage (GTDB taxonomy): Bacteria > Actinomycetota > Acidimicrobiia > Acidimicrobiales > JBBRKR01 > JBBRKR01. Next base: position 3,106 of record JAYWAI010000387.1, on the reverse strand, counting down.
CACCGCGTGGACGCCCCGATCGGCGTTTCGGCGCACTTCGGCCGCGGCCAATACTGGATCCCACAACGGGATGAGTGTGAGCGGAATCAGGCGGCCGCCCGACGTGCCGCACCACTCTTCGACCATCCAATCGTTGTAGGCCTGCACGCACAACAGCGCGAGGTCGCGATCTTTCGCTTCGGTAAAGGTCTGGCCACAAAAACGAGGGAAAGTCGGGAAGCACAGTGACGCTTCGATGCCGTTGATATCCATGTCGCTGAGACGCTCTGGCACCGAATGCGACCCGGGGCGCATGTCGTCGTACGTGACACCTTTGAGCGTGATGTCGTCACGATCGAATCCCACTGCGCTGTCGAGGCGAAGGAGCGGGCGACGTAGATCGCCGTAGTGCCACCAGTCGATCGGGTCACCTGGATCGCCGGGATTTCCAGGCACCGCAGTGAATTTTCCGCCAACGAATGTGATCTCTTTCATGGGCGCTCGAACGATGCGCGGGCCTTCATCTTGGTACTTGGCGGGCAGGCGCGAGGTCCACACATCGGCGGGCTCGATCACGTGGTCGTCGACCGAAATAATCAGTGGCAATTCAGACATGGTTGCACTGTACACGCGAATCTGACGCCTCGTCAGATTCCTTACCAATCAACCCTTCCCGCCGATTTCGCTATCAGCGTCCAACGTTGGTTCTAGGGCGTTTGGCGGGAGCCGCAAACATGGTCCGCTTCGACTGGTAAACTCACAACATGACCGACGAAGTAGTTGAACTCTTTCGGAACCAGTGGGTTGCCGTCGACGAGGACGGCGTCGTTTTTGCTCACAATTTCGACTTCGAGGATCTTCACACTGACCTTCGTTCGCGTCCGCATGGTCGAGTGATTATTAGCCGAATTCCTGCGCTAGACGAGCCAATGTTTGTTGGCCTTGCCTAGTTGTGACGTTTGAATCATGGCGGTATCTGCACACAGATTTGGGTGAGGCTGGGTTTCCCGACGGATCAAAAGTGCTACGGCCAGTTGTCAACATTTGCGGTCCAGGTCAAACCGAAATTTATCGAGCGGTTGTCGATTCCGGGTCGCCTGTTTCCGTGGCAGGCGTGAAACTTTTTGAGTTGTTGGGCCTTGATGTTGGTGTCATGACGCCGATTTTTGAGGTGCCTTTCGGCGTCGGTCTGTCGTTCTCGGCCGTGAGAGTTTTCGATGTCATCCTTGAATTGCGTCCGCCGCCTGGTGTCGATGCCCCGGGTCTCCAGTGGCGCACACAACTCGGAGCGAGCGAAACCTGGCGATTGCCATTTGCGGTGTTGTTTGGGCAGCGGGGATGGTTCGATCGGTTCCCCACAACGATCGACGCGCACGCAACGACAGTGCAGCTCGCCGTCGAGTGAGCGCGATTGGCCGGTATGCCCTGAAGGTGTTAGACCCCCAGGAGTGCGTGGCGGATGGTGCGACGGTGGGTGGGCGCGTCGCCCCAGGCGCGTTGGAGCGCCCATGCCTTTTTCATCCAAAGCTGCAAGTCGGCTTCCCAGGTGTAGCCAATGGCACCGTGGGTTTGCATTGCGCTACGTGTCGTGCGATAGGCGGCCTCTGACGCAAGCGCTTTGGCCATGGCAACGTCGACCAATACGTCGGGCGTTGTGCCCTCGAAACCGAGACCCCACGCCGCTTTGTAGAGCGCAGGCTTGGCGAATTCGACCTTGAGAAGCGCATCGGCCATGAGGTGTTTGACGGCCTGAAACGAACCGATGGGTTTGCCGAACTGTTCACGCACACGGGCGTAATCAGCCGCTACCGCAATCATGTGCTCGCTCAAACCAACGAGATACGCCGCAGTCGCGACGGCTCCTCGAGCGCGGGCGAGTGGCGCGTCAAATACAACCGGCAACATGGTTCCGTCAGTGACGATGAACAGTTTTCGACCGGCGTCGATGCTGTCGACTGGCGTGGCGACGAAGTCGCTCAACACACAATCGAAGCGCAGGATGACGCTGGCGCACCCGGCGTGGGCGACGTATGGCGAGCCTTCTAAATCGGTGGTGGCAATGCATTCGCCGCTTGCCAACTGGGCGCCGATTGGAGTGCCGGCAAGAGCAGGCGCGGCAACCGCCATGTGCTCAATCACCGGGCCAGGAGCCGCGGCGCGGCCGAGTTCTGTGAATAGCAACACGGTGTCGGTCATGCTCATGCCCAAGCCGCCGTTGGCTTCGGGGACGAGTGCGCTGAGTACACCCATCTCGGCCAATTGTGCCCATAAGGTGGCGGAGTGACCGTCACCGGTTTCCCATAGCGAACGCAGTGCCGGGGCTGGGAATTCGTTGGCCAGCATGGCTTTGAGAGCGGCGGCAAAGTCGCGTTGGTCGTTGGTGAAGGCAAATTTCATGTCATGCCCCCTTGGGCAAATTCAAGACGCGGTCGGCAATGATGTTGCGTTGAATTTCGTTGCTGCCGGCGTAAATCGGGCCAGAGAGGCTGAACAGAAAACCGTCCACCCACCGTTCAAACGGGCCGTCGAGCCGCTCGGCTTCTGGACCCAAAATTTGGAGCGCCAACTCGTGAATGCGCACGTCGAGTTCGCTCCAAAAAATCTTGTTGAGGCTGGCCTCTGCGCCGATCGTGCCTCCGTCGAGCAGGTGGGTGACGGTCATGTAGGTGTGCAGTTTGTAGCCCTGGGCTTGCACCCACACATCAGTCACGGCGTCGGCGAGAGCAAGGTCGTTCGGGTCGGCGTGCGTGCGCCACAACGCAACCAGGCGGCTGGCGGCCTCGGTAAATCGCGCCGGGGAACGCAACGACACGCCGCGCTCGAAGCCGGCCGTGGCCATTGCCACGCTCCAGCCTTTGTTGAGCTCGCCCAAAATGTTGGCGTGTGACACACGCACGTCGTCGAAGAAAATTTCCGCGAAACCGGTGTCGCCATCGAGTTGAGCAATGGGCCGCACGGTGATGCCAGGCAAGGTGAGCGGCATCAAAAAGAATGTGAGCCCTTTGTGGCGTTGAGCGTCTGGATCGGTGCGAAAAATGCCGAAACACCAATCGGCCCACGCTGCCCGGCTGGCCCAGATTTTCTGTCCGTTCAGAATCCAATCGTCGCCGTCGCGCACGGCTTTGGC
>JAYWAI010000386.1:0-3762 GCA_043782545.1 Acidimicrobiia bacterium | reverse complement strand
CCATCGATGGCATTGCAGCCCAAGTGGCGTTACTGGCCCAGGCCGCGGCCCTCGATCTTGGAGCGCCTCTGAAGGTGCTGCGCGTCGATGGTGGCCTGACGCGCAGCGCACTGCTGTTGCAAACACAAGCCGATTTGTTGCAAGCGCCAATCGAGGTATTCCCGTCACCGCATGCCACCGCGCTTGGCGTCGGAGCGCTTGCCGCCATTGGCATTGGCGCTCCGGTGCCGGAATCGGCAGGCGTCGTGTTGGTGACAGTCGAGCCGTCGATCTCGGCTGACGAAGCTGCGATTCGCATCGCCCGATGGCAACGTGTGGCCGAAGCAACGTGCGACCTGTGAGCGAGTCATTTGATGTGGCTGTGATCGGCGGCGGGGTAGTGGGCTGCGCGGTTGCTCGGCTGTTGTCGCTCCACGAAAGTCGCGTGGTGCTTTTGGAAGCCGGGGCCGATATCGGGGCGGGTACCAGCAAAGCCAATACGGCCATATTACATACTGGTTTCGACGCCACGCCTGGCACGTTCGAAGCGCGCTTGGTGGCTCGTGGCTACGAACTTTTGAGTGCGTACGCGCCGAGCGTTGGCGTGTCGATTGAACGCACCGGAGCCGTGTTAGTGGCGTGGTCCGACGAGCAAGCAGCGGCGCTTCCGGCGCTCGCTGCGAAGGCCGCGGCCAATGGCTATGGGCACGCTTCGGTGATCGACGCTGCTGCCGTGCGAGAGCTTGAGCCGCACCTTGGCGATGGCGTTACCGGTGGCATGTTGGTGCCTGACGAACACGTCATCGACCCCTGGAACACACCCATTGCCTTGGCCACCGAGGCCGTCGTGAACGGTTGTAAATTGATGAGAAATTTTCGAGTCAAGAGTGCCAAGATCGGCAACGAGATCACCACACTCGTGAGTCAAACCGGGGATTCGGTGACGGCGCGGTTTTTGATTAACGCGGCCGGCCTCCACGGCGACGATGTGCACCGCATGTTCGGCTTCACCGGACTTACCATTCGGCCTCGGCGAGGCGAACTCATCGTGTTCGACAAATTCGCTCGACCGCTCTTGGGTCGCACGATCTTGCCGGTGCCCACCAGCCATACCAAAGGCGTTTTGGTGGCGCCTACCGTTTTCGGCAATGTGATGCTCGGCCCCACCGCTGACGACATCGACGACAAGACCGCCACGGGCTCTACAAAGGCCGGCATCTATGCCCTCATCGACAATGGTCGACGCATCTTGCCGAGGCTTTTCGACGAAGAAGTCACCGCTGTCTACGCCGGCTTGCGAGCTGCGACAGAGCACAGCGACTACCAACTCAGCGTCGATGCACCCGCTCGTTACATTGGTCTTGGCGGCATCCGATCTACTGGGCTCACGGCGGCAATGGCTTTGGCCGAAGAAACCCTGACATATCTGAAGACCTGCGGTTATGCGCCAATTCCGAAGGAATTCACGGTTCCCATTCGCTTGACTGCAATGGGCGAAGCTGACGAGCGGCCGTATCAACGCGTGCCGGCAGGTGAACCGCAAAACATCGTGTGTCATTGCGAACGAGTCACTGAAACCGAACTCCTCGGCGTCATGAGCAGCGTGGTACCTCCCGTGAATTTCGACGGCATCCGTCGACGCACTCGGGCCACTGCCGGCCGGTGCCAAGGCTTCTACTGTATTGCCGACATTTGTTCCCTTACTGGCTTGAAACCATGACGTCACCCAAGCGTGTGGTGATCGTGGGCGGGGGCCCGTCGGGTCTGAGCGCGGCGAGCGAACTCAAGAAACGCGGCGTGCCCGAAGTGATCGTGCACGAGCGCGAACACACTGCTGGGGGAGCGCCGCGCCACACCGATCATCTCGGATTCGGCATGCGCGATCTACGTCGCATACTCACCGGCCCGCAGTACGCGGCGCGCTTGGTTAACGCCGCGGTTGCGCAGGGCGTCGATGTGCGACTGCGATCCACGGTGTTCGAACGCCCCGACGCCGATGCGGTGATTTTGGCCACTGGCGCGCGCGAGCGTCCCCGCGCTGCTCGACTTGTACCAGGCGACCGATCGGCTGGAATACTCACGACTGGAGCGTTGCAACAGCTCGTGCAGCGCGGACTTTTCGACGGCAAGCGGGCAGTGATTGTCGGCGCGGAACACGTCAGCTTTTCGGCCATCATGACGTTGCGCCATGCGGGGGCGAAGGCTATAGCAATGGTGACGGATCAAGCCAAACATCAGACGTATCTGCCACTCAAATTGGCCACGGCCACGTTGCGACGTGTGCCGGTGATCACTGGCGATCACATCGCAGAAATCCACGGCGATGTCCGAGTCGAAGCGGTCACGCTGGATAGCGGTCGGCGTATCGAGTGCGATACGGTGATCTTCAGCGGCGATTGGATTCCCGACAACGAGCTCGCTCGACATCTGGGGATCGCACTGCAAACTGGTTACCCGGCAGCATCGGTTGACGCCAATTTCGCCACCAACCAGCCGGGTATTTACGCGATTGGCAACGTGGCCCACGCCGTCAAAGCAGCCGATCTGTGTGCCCTCGACGGCCGCGATCTGGCGAGGCACCTCACGGGTCGATAGTCCTGATTCATCGGCAAGCTTTCGGGCTTTCACGTGATCGTGGGGATTCGGTGGGCGAATTGAAAGCGGCGCTGCGTCAGCGGGCAGCAATCGGTTTGGTGATACTTATCACCGGTTGCACCGTTACCTCCATGCAATAAACGGCAACGGTGGCGACCGGCCCTTTGACGGCGGCGACAGCGGCTACGACGACACTTTTCGGTCTCAACTGCGGCCACGGTGACGCCCAGGAACATCGCCAAGGAATACACCGTGGAGCTCAAGCCCACCGCGCCGGCAATGCCATCGCGGTGGAAACAGATATTTCACGCTGCCTTCGGGCCGCGTAACGTCGGAGTTGGCCAGGATTCCGGCGGCGATGCCGGCGGGCCAACTGTGCTCGGTCCTGAGTACGGAGGGCGTTTAGCAGATGGCCGGTTCGCTGTTCTGGATAGCGGTTACAACCGGCTCGCTGTTCACCGCCTATGGGAAATTGCTCCTGGCAGCCCAGCTCAGCTTTCTCCCGATGCCTTCACCGGCCGAGTCGTATTCCGGCTCGTCGACAAAACCGGCATTACTGCATTTGAGGCATGAAGAAGACTGTTTGTTCAAGTTGTAGGCGAAGCGATAGTCGAAAGCTCGGAATAGAAATCGAAAAGTATTGGCAATCGTGTGTACCCAGCCAGTGGGGTCGCCCGATGACAGCTACCACACCACGTCAACGTCGTATTGGCTCACCAGCTCGTCGAGCGTGACAATCGAGAGGCCTTCTTGGCGTGCTTGAGCGACGAGGAGGCGGTCGAATGGGTCATTGTGCTTTGCGGGCAACGACTCGACCGCTCCTAGGTGCCGAGCGGCGATTGAAAGCTCTCGCAGGCCTGATTTGGCAACGTAGTGGCCGAACCACTCAAGCGCCGGCCGATCGAGTTCGCCCAGCTTCCCCAGCCGCTGCTTGATTGCCATCTCCCAAAGCGACACGTGCGATGCGTACACCTCGGCGCCGCCTTCGGTAATCGCTGATCGGGCGGCTTCGCCAATTCGATCAGGGGTCACCCGCGCCCAGATCAGCGCATGGGTGCCGCAGCGATCTCATGACGGAAGGGTCGGCGCGCTCAACACTTCGCAAATTTCGCATTCGCTCCAGCGTAAATCGTCCAGGCTCGGCGCGACGTGGTGCGCTCCGAGTCCGAGAGTGACACAGCTACTCCG
>JAYWAI010000385.1:0-3775 GCA_043782545.1 Acidimicrobiia bacterium | reverse complement strand
GATCCCACGCAGACTCTTCATCGAGTCCGCGTTCGCTGGCGTCTTGCAAAGTGTCCAAAACTTTCTTGTAATCCCGTGGCATCACCCGCCAGAACTGTTCAACTTCAAGCACCCACGCTTCCAGAATCCGCTCGGCAACCGCCGAGCCTGTCTCACGGTGGTGTTGCGAAATGAGTCGGCGCAGCCACGGCCGATCTTCTTCGGGAATGTTGTGTTCGAGTTCGACCATTTCGTTGTTGACCGACATGGGGAACGTGTTGTCAGGGTCGTACACGTATGCCAAACCTCCCGACATGCCAGCCCCAAAGTTGCGGCCGGTTTTTCCCAGCACCACGACACGACCACCAGTCATGTATTCACAACCGTGGTCGCCAACGCCTTCGACGACGGCGGTTGCTCCAGAGTTACGCACTGCGAAGCGTTCGCCCACGATGCCGCGGATGAATGCCTCACCTCCGGTAGCGCCGTACAGCAACACGTTGCCAGCAATCACGTTGCGCTCCGCGGCAAATGTGGCACGGCGGCTGGGACGCACAATAAGCCGTCCGCCCGACAGGCCCTTGCCAACATGATCGTTGGCGTCGCCATGAAGGCGCATCGTGATTCCCTTGGGTAAGAACGCTCCGAAACTCTGGCCAGCTGATCCGTTGAATTCGATTTGGATCGTGTCGTCTGGCAAGCCGTTCGCTCCGTAACGCTTGGTGAGCGCCGAGCCCAGCATCGTGCCAACTGTGCGGTTCACGTTGTTGATCGGCACCGAGATGGTGACTGGAATGCCGTCAGTGAGCGCCGCTTCGGCCCGAATGATGAGCTCTTGATCCAGCGCTTCTGTGAGTCCGTGGTCTTGCTTGTTGACGCACGTGACGGGCGTGCCGGGAGGCAACACGGGAGATGCAAAAATCGGCGAAAGATCGAGGCCTCGAGCTTTCCAATGGTCAACTGCCGGTTGCGTATCGAGGAGTTCGACGTGGCCGATAGCTTCCTCGAGCGTGCGGAAACCCAATTGTGCCAATAGTTCGCGAACTTCGGTGGCAATGTAGTGAAAGAAATTCACCACGAATTCAGGCTTGCCGGAGAACTTCTTGCGCAGCTCCGGGTTTTGCGTGGCAACGCCCACCGGGCAGGTGTCGAGATGACACACCCGCATCATGATGCAGCCCGACACGACCAGTGGAGCGGTGGCGAAACCGAACTCTTCGGCGCCGAGTAACGCGGCGATGATGACATCGCGACCGGTCTTGAGCTGCCCGTCACATTGCACCACGATTCGGTCGCGTAAACCGTTGAGCAGCAACGTCTGCTGCGTCTCAGCCAAACCCAATTCCCATGGCCCGCCCGCGTGCTTCAGGGACGTCAGCGGCGACGCGCCTGTGCCCCCATCGTGGCCAGAGATCAGCACCACGTCGGCCTTGGCTTTCGAGACTCCAGCAGCCACCGTGCCGACGCCAACTTCGGCCACTAGCTTCACGTGGACGCGAGCCTGAGGGTTGGCGTTTTTGAGGTCATGAATGAGCTGCTTGAGATCCTCAATTGAATAAATATCGTGATGAGGGGGCGGACTTATGAGCCCGACGCCTGGCGTCGAATGGCGGGTTTTGGCCACCCACGGGTACACCTTGTGGCCAGGCAGCTGGCCCCCTTCGCCGGGCTTGGCACCTTGAGCCATCTTGATTTGAATGTCATCCGCGTTGACCAGGTACTCGCTGGTGACCCCGAAACGACCCGATGCAACTTGCTTGATGGCCGACCGCTTGGAATCGCCGTTGGGCATGGGCACAAAGCGTTCGGGATCCTCTCCGCCCTCGCCGGTGTTGGATTTGGCGCCGATGCGGTTCATGGCAATGGCCAAGTTTTCATGCGCTTCCGCCGAAATCGACCCATAACTCATGGCACCGGTTGAGAAGCGCGTCAGGATTGATTCGATGGGCTCCACTTCATCGATTGGCACTGCGGCACGGGTGTCATCTTTGAACCGGAACAACCCCCGGAGTGTGGCCAACTTTGCGGCTTGGTCATCGACCAGTTTGGTGTATTCCTTGAAAATGTCATAGCGACCGGCCCGGGTCGAATGCTGCAATTTGAACACCGTCTCTGGGTTAAACAGATGCACTTCTCCCTCACGGCGCCACTGGTATTCACCGCCCAATTCGAGCGTGCGGTGCCGACGTGAATTGGCGCGCGTTGGGTACGCGGTGGCGTGGCGAGCGGCGACCTCTGCGGCGATCTCGTCGAGCCCGATGCCACCGAGGCGCGACACGGTGCCGGTGAAATATTCATCGACCACCTCGTTGCCGAGCCCGATTGCTTCGAATACTTGCGCTCCGGTGTAGGAGGCAACCGTAGAAATGCCCATCTTGGACATGACCTTGAGGACGCCTTTGCCGGCCGCCTTGATGTAGTTGCGTACTGCCTTGTAGCCGTCGACCCCGGGCAGCATGCCTTCACGGATCATGTCTTCAACGGCTTCGAAGGCCAGGTACGGGTTGATGGCGCCGGCGCCGTAGCCGATCAGGAGCGCCATGTGGTGCACCTCGCGAGCGTCGCCGGTCTCGATGACCAGCCCCACCTTGGTGCGGCTGCGTTCCCGAATCAGATGATGGTGCACAGCCGCCGTAAGCAACAGTGACGGGATGGGCGCCAGATCAGGCGTAGAATCGCGATCGCTGAGCACGATGATGCGAGCGCCATCGCTGATCGCCGCCGAAACGTCAGCTCGGATTTCGGCCAACGCGGTCGCCAGCGCGGCTCCCCCGCCGGCGACGGGATAGACGCCCTTGATCACTTTCGGGTTGAAGCCAGGCAAGTCGCCATCGATGTTGATATGCGCCAATTTGGCCAAGTCGCCGTTAGACAAAATCGGGAAGGGCATCGAGATCTGGCGACAGCTAGCCGGCCCCGGGTCCAGCAGGTTGGCTTCTGGCCCAATCGTCGAGCCGAGGCTTGTTACGAGTTCCTCCCGAATGGCATCCAGTGGTGGGTTCGTGACTTGGGCAAAGAGTTGGGCGAAGTAGTCAAACAGCAGCCGAGGCTTCTCGCTCAGCACGGCGATTGGCGTGTCGCTTCCCATCGAACCGAGCGGTTCGATTCCGGCTCGGGCCATAGGGGCCAAAATCACTTTGAGTTCTTCGTGGGTATAACCGAAGGTCTGCATCCGGCGCATGACGGAATCGTGGCTGTACACCACATGCTGGCGCTCGGGCAGATCAGCCAGATTCATCAAACCGGCATGCAACCAATCGGCGTATGGCTTCTGGGATGCCAGGGTGTCTTTGATTTCTTCGTCGTCGATGATGCGGCCTTCGGCGGTATCAATCAACAACATACGCCCGGGCTGGATCCGACCCTTGCGCACAATCTTGGCGGCGTCGATGGACGCAACCCCTACCTCAGACGCCACGATCATGACATCGTCATCGGTAACCCAATAGCGACACGGGCGCAAACCGTTGCGGTCGAGCACGGCGCCGATCACCGTGCCATCGGTAAAACTGATTGATGCGGGGCCATCCCAGGGCTCCATGAGGCTGGAGTGAAATTGGTAAAAGGCACGCTTGGCGCTCGACATCGTCACGTGGTTTTCCCACGCCTCTGGAATCATCGTGAGCACTGCATGAGGCAAAGGCGTTCCCGATAGGTGCAGCAGTTCGAGCACTTCGTCAAAGCTGGCCGAATCGCTCATGCCAGGAGTGCAGATCGGGAAGATGCGGGAAATATCGCCGGGCAAGTTGGCGCTGGAAATGAGCGCTTCACGGGCCCGCATCCAATTGCGGTTGCC
>JAYWAI010000384.1:0-26447 GCA_043782545.1 Acidimicrobiia bacterium | reverse complement strand
GGCAAAACAGTGGCCGAGGCCCGTCACATCATTCACTCGTTTAAGTCGTTGCTCGGCGCAGTCGAGCCCGACGACGGCGACGACGACCCGCATCCCGTGAACCTCGGCGATCTTCAAGCACTCTCGGGCGTCACCAAATTCCCGACCCGCATCAAATGCGCCACCCTGGCCTGGAATACTCTCAGCCAAGCCCTCGACACTTACTCCTAGTTCAACTCAATGCTCGGCCGACACGGTCAGCTGGTTCTGAGTTAGCCTGGCGTCAACACTTACACCGCTACCGGTATTCGCCAATGATGTCGAATGCCATGGAGTTGAAACTATGACGAGCTCGGCCCCCTGGGACGCAGTCCTCGCACGAATTGATGATGCCGCTCAACTGGTCGGCCTCGACGAAGGCACCATCAAACAACTACGCCGTTGTGAACGAATCCTTGAGGTGTCGTTCCCGGTCAAAATGGATGATGGACGCATCGAAGTTTTCCGCGGCTGGCGCATCCATCATTCGACCGTTCGGGGTCCGGCCAAAGGCGGAATCCGGTTCCATCAAGACGTCGACGAAGATGAAGTGAAAGCACTCGCCGCTGGGATGACCCTCAAATGCGCTGTTGCCGGCTTGCCCTTTGGCGGCGGCAAAGGCGGCGTGATCTGCGATCCGCGCACGATGAGCCTCGGCGAACTCGAACGCGTCACCCGTCGTTACACGTGGGAAATTTTGCCGTTGCTCGGCCCCGATAAAGACGTGCCCGCGCCAGACGTCAACACCGACGGACGCGTGATGGCGTGGCTGCTCGACACGGTGGCGATGATCAAAGGCGAATATGCGCTGGGCACCGTGACGGGAAAACCGCTGTCGGTCGGCGGGTCAGAAGGCCATGTTGGAGCAACGTCGGCGGGCGCCGCGTTGTGTGCTGCCGCGGCATTCGCCAAATTGGGCATGGAATTTTCGGGCGGTACCGCAGCCGTGCAGGGCTATGGAAAAGTGGGAGCGCCGCTGGTTCGAATGTTGGTGCAGTCAGGCATGAAGGTGGTGGCCGTAGCCGACGTTTCGGGTGCAGTACACAACGATGACGGGTTTGACCCTGCCGAGCTCGAGGCGTGGGTGCGTGACCACAAAGTGTTGGCCGGCTTCCCGGGGGCAACCACGATGGAACCGTTGGAAATGTGGAAGCTGCCGGTTGATGTGGTGGTGCCCGCCGCGCTCGAGGGCGCCATTACTGCTGATGTTGCCCGAACTCTTGGAGCCAAGATGATCGTGGAAGGAGCCAATGGGCCCACGACTCCTGACGCTGATCCGATTCTCGCTGGGCGAGGTATTCTGGTGGTGCCCGACATTTTGGCCAACGTGGGTGGCGTCACGGCGAGCTACTTCGAGTGGGTGCAAAATCGTCAGGGGTTCGCGTGGGATCGCCAAGAGTTCACTCGCAATCACGAAAAGATGATGCACCAATCGTTCAACGCCGTGTGGCGTAAGAGCGAAACCCTGGGCGTGACTATGCGTCGAGCGGCGTTCGCTCTATCGGTTGAACGAGTGGCCGAGTCGCTGCTGGCGCGCGGCGTCTTCCCATGACCGACACTTCGGTTTCCTCCGCGAGATAACTGGCGTAGCCAGTGGATTCTAGCTCGGCGGCGAGCTCGGGGCCGCCACTGCGAGCGATCTTGCCTTTGGCAAACACATGCACGAAATCGGGCTTAAGTTCGTTGAGTAAACGGTTGTAGTGCGTGATGGCCAATACTCCGAGGCCCCATTCGCTGGTGGCCTCTTCGATGCGTTTAGCGCATGCATCAAGTGCGTCGATGTCAAGGCCAGAGTCGAGCTCATCCAGGATGGCGAATCGGGGCTTGAGCACTGCCATCTGCATGGTCTCGTTGCGCTTCTTTTCGCCGCCGGAAAAATCGACGTTGAGCGAACGATCCAGGAATGCTTCAGCGAAACCGATCCGAGCGGACTCTGCCCGCAAAGCAGCGCCAATGTCGCCTTGTGCGCCGGCTTCACGCATCAGTGATGTGACGCTGACGCCGGGAATTTCGGTGGGGTATTGCATGGCCAGAAACAGGCCAGCTTGGGCCCGCTGCCATGGTGCCATGGCCAATACGTCTACCCCGTCGAGAGTGACGGTGCCACCGGTGACGGCGTAGCCGGGACGACCCATGATGAGGTTGCTGAGCGTGGATTTGCCGGTGCCGTTCGGGCCCATGATGGCGTGCACTTCGCCCGAACGAATGGTGAGGTCGACGCCTTTGACGATCTCGCGGCCGGGGATGCCGCCGCGCAGGCCGGTGATGACGAGTTCGTGTTGTGGCGTACCCGTAGCCATAGTTATGGCACCTCGATGATGACGTCGCCGCTGCGGATATGCGTGACGTACACGGCGACTGGTTGTGTGGCTGGCAAGGTGGATGGCAGGCCGGTGACGAGTGAAAATGCCGACCCGTGTTTCCAACACTCGATCTCGAGATCTTCGCAAATTACTTCGCCTTCGCTGAGCGAAATATCGGCGTGGCTGCACACGTCGTTGATGGCGTATACATCGTTACCGTTGCGTACGACGCACACTGGAGTGCCGTCGAGTTCGAAGCGGGCGGCGCGTTCATCGAGCAGCGCCGTGAGGGAGCCAATGTTGTGTTCGGTCATGCGGCAACCTGCGATGTTGAAAGGGATTGAAGCTTGTTGGCCACGGCGTGACGTAACCCGGGCACCAACGCCGGAACGGGAAGCCTGTCGAAGACTTCGTCGAAGAAGCCAGTGACGATGAGGCGGTCGGCGATGTGTGGGGGCACGCCGCGCGACGCCAAATAAAACCGTTGCTCCTCGTCGATTGGGCTCACTGCTGAGGCGTGTGAGCACATCACATCGTTGTTGAGAATGTCAAGATTGGGCACACTCTCGGCCCACGAATGATCACTCAATTTGATCGTGCGATTGGTCTGGAACGCTCGGCAACCCGGAGCATCATGGTCGATGCGAATGTTGCCGGTATACACGCTGCGGCTGGTGCCTTGCACGGCACCCTTGAACAACAGATTGCTCGACGTCTTGGGGGCCACGTGTTCTTGCGCGGTGCGGAAGTCGTGCATTTGATCGCCGTCGCCGAAATAGACCGCGATCTGATCGGCGGTGGCGCCTTTGCCGATGAGGCGAGAATCGGTGCGCATGCGGGCGTAGAAGCCACCTAGCGCCACGTTGGCTAGCAGTGTGGTGGAGTCGCGTTCGGCGAGCGCCACCTGCGATCCAATGAACCAGACTTGCGGGCCGAGATCATTGATGGTGAGGTATTTGACCCTGGCGGCGGGGCCGGTGTTGAGTTCAAGCACCGGGGCGATGAAGCCGGCGATGTCGTTGGAAACAAATCGTTCCACGACCGTGAAATCGCTATCGGCACCGGCGTCGATCACGAGCCGGGGAAAGGCGGCGGAACCATCAACGGTGAGAGTGTGCGTGATCACGATGGGTTCGGAGATGGTTTTGCCGGCCGCGATTTTGATGTATACAACTCGGCCGTGTTCAGCGTTCATTTCGGCGAAAACGTCAAGGTTGGTGGATGCGGCTGTAGTGCCGAATTCGCTAGTGCCGTCGGTGTCGCAGTGTGCGACTGTGAACGCACTCAGGTCGAGTTCGTTAACTCGGCTGTAGCGCCAAATTTCTTCGGTCGGAGAGGGGAGGCGGCTGGCCCAGGGGGAGAGGTCGGTGGCCACTGAGTCAGCGGTCCTTTCGTTTGAAAAATTTACGCCATCCACTAAAACTCACTGGATTGTCGAACGTGGCTCGTCGACCACGGCGGGACGTTTGCTCGGCTCGTACTTCGGCCATGATTCGGGGTCCGGCCGCACTGAGAATGTCTTCGGCCTCGTCGAGTAGTGCCGCGATCGAGTCGTCCTTGCCCAGACTGGCCGGTTCCGGTGGCGTGGGCGGCGTGATGAGTGATCCGTGGGCCCAATTCACGTCGGCCAAACGGCGCTCAAATTTGCCGCAATCGTCTGGGCACCGCCATGGAGCCTCCGGCGCCAGGTCGAGGTTGCACTTACGGACCGTCTCGCCGTTGGCGTACGAGCGCGTCTCATAGTTTTTGCAATTTTCGCGCATGGGCATAGTGGAGTCCTCGGGTCGGTCAGCGGCGTTAGCCGACGCTGCCTTCCATTTGCAGTTCGATCAAACGGCTCCACTCCACGGCGTATTCCATGGGGAGTGTGCGAGTGACCGGCTCGATGAAACCGTTGACGACCATGCCCATTGCTTGTTCTTGGTTGAGGCCGCGGCTCATGAGGTAGTAGAGCTGCTCGTCGGCCACCTTTGAAACCGTGGCCTCATGGGCGATGACGGCGTCTTGGCTGCCGACTTCCATGTAGGGCAACGTGCGGCTCACCGAATCTTCATCCAGAATCAGCGCGTCGCACTGCACGTGGCTCTTGCAACCGTAGGCGCCATCTTCCACACGCACCAGCCCGCGGTAGGTGGTTTGCCCGCCGTCCTTCGAGATCGACTTCGACACGATTTTCGACGTGGTCTCTGGCGCAGCGTGCACCATTTTGGCTCCGGCGTCTTGATGCTGGCCGGCGCCGGCGTAGGCCACAGAGAGCACTTCGCCAGATGCCTTGGGGCCACACAAATACACGGCCGGGTATTTCATGGTGAGGCGGCTGCCGATGTTGCCATCGATCCATTCCATGTGGCCTTCTGCTTCAACGCGGGCACGCTTGGTGACCAAGTTGTACACGTTGTTCGACCAGTTTTGAATGGTGGTGTAGGTGACGCGGGCGCTGGGCTTCACGACGATTTCTACGACGGCGGAATGCAGCGCATCTGTGGTGTACACCGGGGCTGAGCAGCCTTCAATGTAGTGAACCTTTGAGCCTTCGTCGGCAATGATAAGCGTGCGTTCGAACTGGCCAGCGCTCTCGGAGTTGATACGGAAATACGCTTGCAGAGGCATCTCGCATTCGACGCCCGGCGGCACGTAAATGAACGAGCCGCCGCTCCACACCGAGGAGTTCAGCGCGGCGAATTTGTTGTCGCCAGGCGGGATGATCGAGCCCATGTATTGCTGCACGAGTTCGGGGTATTCGCGCACGGCGGTATCCATGTCACAGAACAAAATGCCTTGTGCTTCGAGGTCGTCGCGGTTGCGGTGGTACACGACTTCGGAGTCGTACTGGCTGGTGACGCCAGCGAAGTATTTGCGCTCTGCTTCTGGGATGCCGAGGCGTTCGTAGGTGCGCTTGACTTCTTCTGGCACCAGGTCCCAGTCGTCGGTCACGCCGTCGTTGGTGGGCTTGATGTAGTAATAGATGTCTTGAAAATCGATGTCAGGCATGTTCTTGGCGAACCAGTCGAGCATGGGCTTGCGCTCAAAAGTGCGGAATGCCCGCAAACGGAATTTCGTCATCCATTCTGGTTCGTTTTTGTGATGCGAAATGTTGGCCACGACGCTTTCGTCGATGCCCTTGTCGGGGCGGTAAACGAAGGCATCGCCGTCGCTCCAGCCCAGTTGATATTTAGAAAGATCGAGATCTGCAATCGACATGTCGGCTCCAATCGGGCCCGCCCCGCTTCCGGGGGGTTTCCACTACGGCCATAGTAACAATTCAGACGCTGTTTTTCACCGGTCACGGTGAGGTTTTGGTGCTGAGTTGCTTTCGGCTCGGCGGGGCAACGCAATGCGCACGTCGACGCCCGGCGACCACAACACCATTGCCTCGCCATCCGGAGCATGGAGACCGGCTGCCGCCACGAGCGATTCCTGGCACGTGGAGAGCGTGGCCCGGTAGAGCGGCCAGCGTGGATGGTCGACATCGGCCCACATAAGGCGTCGGCCAAATGCAGTGCCCAGCGCCCAGCGGGCCGACAAGAAATGTTCGAGATCGGTGACGTCGTCAGGGTCGATCGGTTGGCCAATCACCACCTCGATATTGGTTGACGCCCGGCTCGATCGTTGCGGCCAGCGCCGTCGTGATGTGTAGCTCACCGTGTTGTGGGCGTGGTCATGCTCGATGGTCATGGCGGCCCAGCAATACGGCAGGCGATAGCTCACCCGGGCCACCAGCGCGGTGACGAGGCGCGTGATATCGAGACTGAAAAACCACACGCCTCGCTCGCCGGACGGGTTGACGATGTAGGTGCGCACGTTGGTTTCCGGGAACGTGCTCAGGCGCCCGAATGCCGGTAGGTGCGGGATGCGAATGCGGCGCATCGAAAAGGGAATGAGACCCACCCAGGCTGATCCATCGAACGTGTCGACGGTGAACCCGGCAGGCAGTAGCGCTTGCACCACCTCGGGTTCGAAGCGCCAATGGATCGACGTGAGGTCGTGCCAACCTTGCAACATGATCGGCAGCGTGACTGGCGTGGTCGGCTTGGCGGTGATTGGGTCCACTCGTTCAGGCTGCGCGGGCGTGTCAGGGCAGCGCGCCATTAGGCGGGTGTGAGCGTGTAGTCGTCAGGCTGCGCGACTCGTGTTTGCTCCCAGAATTCGAGCACTGAGAAGGGCCAGTTTTGAGTGACGCGTCCGCGCTCGTTTTTGTACCAACTGTTGACGCCCGAGTAGCCCCAGGCGCGCAGCTTGTTGGCGGCATCGATGCGTTCGTTGTATGCGTCGTGCACGTCCATGCGACAGTCAAGAGAACCGTGATTGTGCTCGAGCAGCAGACGCACACACTCGGTCACGTAGTGCGCTTCACATTCGCTGAAATAGATGATGGAGCCGTTCACCACGATGTTGGTGTTGGGCCCGTAGAGGCAAAAGAAGTTAGGGAAATTGGGCACGGTGACACCGAGGTAGGCGCGTGCGTCGCCGTCCCATTGGTCGTGCAGATCGATGCCGTCGCGACCAACCACGCTCATCGGTTTGAGAAATTTGCTGGCTTGAAATCCGGTGCCGTAAATGATCACGTCGACTTCGTGCAGCACGCCGTCGGTAGTGCGCACGCCGGTGGGCTCAATGCTCGCGATGTTGTCGCTCACGAGCGACACGTGCGGTTGGCGCAGTGCCGCCACCCAGCTGCCATCGTCCACGATAAACCGTTTCGACAGTGGCGGATAGTTTGGCGTGAGTTGCTCGCGCAGACGATCATCGCCCTCGGTAAGTGCGTTGGTCCACTGCAACAACATGTCGCGCGTGAACTCGTTGATTGCGCTCACTGCCTTCTCTGAAGGCGGATAGTCGGGATCGACAGTTGCGGCGGGGAGCATGCCTTCAGCACCTCGCCAAAACATCCAGAACCGGTACCACTCTGAATAGAACGGCACATGGGCGAGCAGAAACTGGAAGCCGGGATCGACGGTCTTTTGATAGCGATCGGCGGGGATGAGCCACGGCGCGGTGCGCTGAAACACGGTGAGCTGAGAGGCTTGCGCGGCAACGGTCGGCACAAATTGGCATGCGCTTGCGCCGGTGCCGATGACGGCCACCCGCTTGCCGGTGAGATCGACATCGTGACGCCATTGGGCCGAATGAAATGAGTCGCCGCCGAACGTGTCGCGCCCCGAAATGTCAGGAAATTTTGGACGATTCAATTGGCCAACTGCGGACACCAACGCGTGCGCGTTGACCGTCTCCTCAAGCCCTTCGGCGTTGCGGATCACGATGCGCCACAGCTGCGCGTTTTCGCCCCAGGTCGATGAGAGAACTTCGGTGTTGAACCGAATGTGATCGATCAAATCAAACCGCTCGGCGCACTCGCGAAAGTACTGCTGGAGTAGCGGCCGGGGGCTGTGGTAGTACGGCCAGTCGTGCTTCTGGGCGAAGCTGTAGCTGTACATGTGATTCTGAATATCGACTCGACAACCGGGGTATGTGTTCTCGAGCCACGTGCCGCCAACGTCGGAGTTCTTGTCGAAAATGGTAAACGAAACGCCGGCCTGGTTGAGCCGATGGGCGACCGCAATTCCCGACATGCCGGCGCCCACAATCACCACGTCGAATTCACGAGCCGCACCTGCGGTATGGGCCTTGTGCCATTGAGGCGCGCGCAGGTCGCGACCTTCGACTGCGAGCTCTTCGAGTAAGAGCGGCATATACCGTTCGCTGACCTTTTCGCCTGCGCAAAAATTCATGATGGCGTGCAATGTGTCGGTGCTGTTGTTCACGGGTGTGCACTGCTGCTCGTCGCGAAATTTTTTCAAGGCCGAAGCGATGATTTCGCGGGCGAGCGCTTGTTGCTCGTCGGTGTAGCCGCCTTGTGGAGCACGGGCCAGGAACGGGTTGATGGCGAGGCGGGGGTCGAATAGCGACAGGTCGCCGGTGATGTGAGCAACCGCGCCGAGTAGCGCGGGAAGTTCGGCTTGCGTGAGTGCGTCGGCGATGCGGGCGTCGTCGTTCGGGAGCGCCTCAAAGGTGGTCGAAAGTGACATCCTCGAACACTACGGGGGATAGTTGGTGAGGTGTCGATACGGGCGGTGGGAATGTGTGCGACGGTAACGTGGCCGACGTGAACGTGAGCCGAGGCAAGCAATGAGATACGTGAACGTGAGCCGAGGCAAGCAATGAGATACGTCATCGTGGGCCCTGGCGGCATTGGGAGCGCGCTCGGTGGACGACTTCACCAGAGTGGGCACGACGTGGTGTTCGTGGCGCGTGGGGCGAACTACGACGCGCTAGTTGCCAACGGCCTCCGGTTGGTGTCGCCGACGAGTGACGACACGTTTCCTGTCAACGTTGTAGCGACGCTTGACGGCTTCGATCTTGCCCCGGACGACGTGGTGTTGTTGGCCGTGAAGTCGCAAGATTCAGCAACGGTGTTGGCGGACCTTGCCGCTGCGGCACCGACTTCCGTTGCGGTCGTTTGTACCCAGAATGGTGTGTTTACTGAGGCCGCCGCTCATCGGTATTTTGAGAGCGTGTATGGCGCGTACAACTTCCTGATCACGTCGTATTACATGCCCGGCGTGGCCCACGTGCACACGTCGCCGTACTGGGGCGTGATCGACGTGGGCCTTGCGAGCGGTGGCGAAGATGACGTGAGCCGTGCTGTTGCTGCGCACCTTCGTGACGCGTCGTTTGACTCGATGTCGCGCCCTGATGTGATGCGATGGAAATACGCAAAGTTGCTCACGAATTTGGGCAACGCGTTTCAAGCGGCCAGCGGTTATACACCTCAGATTGGCGAGTTGATTGGCCTGGCCCAAGCTGAGGGCGTCGATTGCTTCGAGGCCGCCGGCATCGACTTTGTGCCTGACGCCGACGAGGGGGCGCGGCGCGACCATCTGTTGCCCATGCAGGCAGCGGGAGGCCTCGCGAACGTGGGCGGCTCGTCGTGGCAAAGCCTGGCCCGCGGTACCGGCGCAGTGGAGACGTACTTCCTCAACGGCGAAATCTCGATGCTCGGCCGCCACTTCGGCGTGCCCACCCCGGTCAATGATGCCATCACCCGCATCGTCGTCAACATGGCCCGCACCCAAACCCCACCCGGCTCCATCACCCCCACCGACCTCCTGACTGTTGTGGCCGAAAGCCGCTAGCGGCGGGGAGGTTGCTGTGCCAGAGTGGCGTATGCCTGATCACAACCTCAACCGCTCTGCCCTTGATGCGCCGAAGCTTTTGGCGTTGCACCACGGTGCCGAGCCGCTCGTGTTGCCCAACGCCTGGGACGCCATGAGCGCTGCCATCATCGAGGCGGCCGGTGCTTCGGCGGTCGCCACGTCGAGTGCCGGCGTGTCATGGGCCCTCGGTGTAGCCGATGGTCAGCGCATGACGCTGGCCGAGGCCGTGGGCGCAGCATGGCGAATCATTCGTGCCGTGTCGGTACCCGTGTCGGTCGACTTCGAAGCCGGCTACGGCGACCTACCCGACGACGTTTCAAATTCGATTCGTGAGCTAGCGAACGTCGGCGCCGCCGGTATCAACCTGGAAGACGCGTCTCGAACCAACGGCGGACTCTTCACCATTGAGCAGCAGTGCGCACGAATCGCTGCGGCCCGCTCGGCTGCTGGGAAGCTTGGCATA
This sequence comes from Acidimicrobiia bacterium, assembly GCA_043782545.1. Lineage (GTDB taxonomy): Bacteria > Actinomycetota > Acidimicrobiia > Acidimicrobiales > JBBRKR01 > JBBRKR01. Next base: position 16,509 of record JAYWAI010000384.1, on the reverse strand, counting down.
CACCTCGTCATCAACGCTCGCACCGACGTGTTTCTCTCCGGCGATCGATCCCTCGACAACGCCATCGAACGCGGGCGTGCCTACGCCGCGGCCGGAGCCGATTGCGTGTTTGTGCCGGGACTTGCCGATCTTGAGGCGATCGCCCGAGTCGTGAGCGAAATCGTAGTGCCGATCAACATCCTCACCGGCCCTGGCGGCCCAACGGTTTCGCAGCTCGCGGCCGTCGGCGTGAAACGCATCAGCGTTGGCACGCAAGTGGCTCGATTGGCCTATGCCGAAGCAGACCGAGTCGCTCGTGAGCTTCTTACAACTGGAACCATCGCTGCCGTGCATACAGCAATCGACGGCAAGATGCTGAACACGCTCGCCAATCTGGAGCGTTGACTCGACCGTGCTCCTCGCTGCGCCGTGCGAATCGGTTCATGCGATTCGAACTGGCGAAGTGCATGCCTAAAAATGTGCAAAAACAAGCTGTATAACTCGCGGCTGGCAAACTCGGGCGTGGAACTTTTTTGGTTTGTGCCGTCGATGGGTGATGAGCAACGGCTGGGCGACCCAACCTCCGCGGCCGCACCCACTATCGAGCACCTCGCCCACGTGGCGCAAACCGCCGAGCGAGCTGGTTTCGGGGCGATGCTCGTGCCCACCGGGGAGATGTGTCACGACGCGTGGATCACCGCGGCCTGCCTTGCCCAGCGCACCACGACGATGAAATTTCTTGTCGCTTTCCGGCCTGGGTTTGTGAGCCCGCCAGTTGCCGCCCGAATGGCGTCATCGCTGGACTGGATGAGCAACGGGCGAGTGCTGCTCAACGTGGTCACCGGGGGCCACCCTCACGAGCTCGAAAAAGACGGTGATGTGGGCGTCGATCATGATGCTCGCTATCGCCGCACCGCCGAGTTTCTGGACGTCGTGAAACGCTCGTGGGCCGAAACGGGCTGGGAGCATGACGGCGAATTTTTCAACGTGCGCAACGGTGGAATAGCGCAACGCGGCCCTCAACAACCGCACCCGCCGATCTATCTCGGCGGTGCGAGTGAGGCTGCCATGCGCACGGCCGCGCAGTACGCCGATGTGTACCTGATGTGGGGCGAACCCGTCCAGAACATGGCCCCGCGCGCCGCCCAAGCTGTTGCGTTGGCAAAGGCCGAGTTTGGGCGGGCCCTCAAGGTGGGCACCCGGTTTCAGGTGGTATGTCGGCCAACAGACGCACAGGCCAGAGCTGACGCTGAGCTGCTGGTTGCCCACATTTCTGATGACTACCGCGACCGGATTCGCAGCCATGCCGATCGCACCGATTCGGTCGGTCAGTCACGCCAAAACGAATTGCTCGGCGACAGTGAATGGCTCAGCGATTGCCTATGGAACGGGTTCGCGCGGGCCCGAATGGGTGCCTCGGTGGCGCTTGTCGGCAGCCCGGAAACGATTCGCACGGAACTGCAGAAATTTGTGGATGCGGGAATCGACACGTTCATCTTGTCGGGCTACCCGCACGATGCCGAAGCAACCAATTGCACCGAATTAGTAAGGCTGGCTACCCAGTGCTGGTAACGCCGGCTAAGCGGCGATTGCCACTTCGTCGGGCTCGATGAAAATGCATTCGCCCGGGCAATCTTCGGCCGCCAAGATCACTGCGAAATCGTGCTCGTTGGGCACCCGAGCCAGCACCGAACCGTCAAGCGGATCGCTCAGCGGCGATCCAAACTCGTGCACGTAGGCAATGCCATCTTCTAGTTGCACGAACACGTCGGGGCAGTGATCCAAACAGAGGCCATCGCCGGTGCAGAGGTCTTGGTCGATCCACACGCGCACCCACGGAGGGTAGCGGGCGAAAGTCAACTACGGCGAATATTCCCTTACGGTGATGCTGCCAAAATTCTCTTCGTGGGTCATTTTCATGGGAGCGAGTTTGGCTAGCTCAGATTCGAAGCCAGGTTCCTCTCCAGGTGAAATGACCACGAGAACCTTTGAACGAGCGGCAGTGCCGATCGGGACATCTCCAGCTGTTTTGGCGTCGTTCGACATGACGCCGATTTCAGTAGCCGGCGAGGCGGGCACCAAAAATTCGGCTCGGAGTCCTTGGTCCTTCCAAGCAAAGTCAAATGGGCTGCGTTCAAACCGTGGCAATACGACTAGCTGGTCGTCACCATTGGAATGTTGAGCAACGTATGCGCTGACCTTGTTCCAATTGACTGTTCCGTGGTCTTTGTAGGTCGATTCAATGGCGCGAACGCTAAAGAGGCAAACGGCCACGATGGCCACCGTGCCGAGGATCAGTCCGTCGCGGCGAACGCGCGCCCGAGCGATTTGCCCGGCGACTACCAGCACAGCGGCGGGCGCAGCCACCATAAAATATCGATCCAAGATGATTGGCTTCTTCATGTTGATGATGAACGCGCCGAGCACAGTTGCGATTAGCCAAGCAGCCGGTAGGAGGTACGTGAAGCCGACGTATCGCCGGTTGCGTCGACATTGAAACCAGATGTACGTGCCCACGCCGCAGCAAGCGATCACAATCAGCATTCGCTCGTAGCCTCCGCCCGAAAGAAATTCGAGCACGTTCTGAATAGTGCGGTGTTGATACTTGACCCAGCCAATTTGGGCAGTCTCGGCCTGGCTTAGAAAGACGAGCAAAGGTACGCACAACAGCGCGAATGTTGTGACCCCCCGCACGACAACGCGACGATTCTGACGGGGCCAGGCGTACCAGAGCGCCGCTGTGCACAAGCCGACCATTGCTAAGAGCGCAAACATGTGGCTATAGACAGAAAGTGCCCCGAACAGGGCAAAACCTAACAGCGGTCTGCGTCGTCCAGATTTTATGTGCCTCACCAAACAAAGCGCTGATGCGGTCACAGCCACGGTGGCCATCATGTATCCCCGCGCCTCCTGAGCGTACCGAAGCGCGGGGGCGTTCACGATCCAAAGAATCATTGCCGGTATGACCGCCCGTGATCCGTGGAGTTCCCGCGCTAGCAAGCCAATGACTGCGGCGCCGATGGCGAAACACACAACGCTGAACAACCGAACCCCGACAGCGCCATCCAATATTCGACCCCAGGTACCCATGACAAAATAGTGCGCCACCATATTGAGCTCTTGGTGCAACGACACGTCCACAAATGCATTGAGCGATTGGCGAGGAAACCAATAGCTGAATGATTCGTCAAGCCAAAACGGCCGAGTGCCGATGCCGATCATCCCGACGATGAATGCCCCGACCGCGCCGACGGCGATGACCATTCGATCGCTGACGTCTCGACCAAATCGTCCGAAAAATGAAAATCTACTTGATGATTCATGGGGCGCTCTCGAGTGACCGACTGGCATAGTCGTGTGGGCTGGGGCGGGGGAGAGTGTGGAGACACCCGGCGCGGCTTGTGTCAACGCAACGCGCTCAGGGCTGGTCCACGTGACTCGTTCGATGCGCGGTTCTTTGAGCGCTTTAAAGAACCCGTGAATCGTCACGACTTTCCACACCATGTCTGCAAATGGAGCGAACGGCCACATGAGCAACAGTCGCCATCGCTGCAGGGTGTAGGCCGTTATGACGCCAACAATGGCGTAGTAGCCGAAGCCGATAGCCACCAGAGTGAAAATTGAAACGTGCAGTTTGTGGGCACCTTGGATGGCCAGGATTGGCCAGAAAATGCTGAATACGAGATCAAACAGCATCACGATAAAGGCGAAGTCGAGCAGGCTGGCCCGTCGACCGATGCCGTGCTCCATGACGAGCTGGAAATTCCCCCATGCCCAACGAAGTTGTTGGCGATACGTTGCCTTCCATGTGGTCGGCTGCTGCTGATCGCACTGCGATCTCGGCGCGTACTTCACTTTGCCCATCTTGCGACGGTGAATCTGCCATCGCCAGTCGGTATCTTCCGTGACGAAAAAGGGTTCGGGTCGAACCACGGCGTCGAGTACTTCAGCCGTGTAGAGCACACATGCACCGTTAAGCCAGGTGCGAATACCAAACCAACTCTGTACTCGTTGAATCATGCGTTGGTTGCGCCAATACGTAATGGCGCGGGTGCCGAGATACACGTTCCACATTTTGTCGGCGGGCCAATGCACATCGCAGTGGCCCTCGACGGCCACCACCTTGTCTTTGGCCATCACCGCGAGGCATTGGTCGGTGAAGTCAGGCGTGAGCAGCATGTCGTCGTCGAGCACCATGATGTAGTCGTAGTGGTCCGGCATGCGTTGGCCACCGAGGTGATCGAAATGCTGATCGAGCGTGGTACGAATCGCTAACGCTTTGCCGATGTTTTCGGGCATATCGACCAAAAATGCACCAGCGGCCGTCGCAACGGCCGCGGTGTTGTCGGTTGATCCGTCATTGATGACGTAGATATCGCCTTGCCCTGTTGCCGAGGCAACTGTCGAAGCAATATTGGCGCCGCCATTTTTGGTGGGGATCAGTATCGCGATTTTGGGGGTGGGCACCCGATAGTTGTACAACATGGCGGCTCACCAATGAGGTCAGCGCCGAGGGCAATAGTGCGCCCTCAAGAGTTGATTGTTATAGCCCTGCGTCGGTGGGACGAGCGACACGCAAGGCAACCATGCCGGCGATCATGAGAATTGCCGCGATGATGACGAGCGGCCAAACGTTGACGCCAGTTGCGGCGAGACCCGCTGCTCCGGCTGCTGAAACGCTGACACCCTTGACTGCTGTACCTGACATTATTTCCTCTTTCTTTGCACTAGCTGCGAATGCCGTGCCCGATGTGATGTCACCATCATGATCGGACCGGCCGCCGTTGTCTGTAGGAGTTTCCCCCATTTAGTTAAGTTAATCGCTCGAGGCGTCGTAAACGGTTCGCTCAGCAGACATTGACTCTTTACGTGAGGGTATTTCCGCTCCAACTCGCGAAGAGCGCGGTGTAACGTCCGCCCAGTTTCAGCAATTCTTGGTGCGTCCCGAGCTCCGCAAGTCTCCCGTCGGCTACCACACCAATGCGGTCTGCTCGCTCGGCAGTGGTGAGTCGATGAGCGATGGCAATCACGGTTCGCCCCGCCATGAGCTGCTCTAATGCATGCTCGACAATGCGTTCGGTGCCTGGATCAAGCGACGAGGTGGCCTCATCGAGCACCAACACGGCCGGGTCTGCGAGGGCGGCGCGGGCCAGCGAGACGAGTTGGCGCTCTCCTGCCGATAGGCGGCTGCCTCGCTCTCGAACCGCGGTGTTGAGTCCGTCAGGCAATGATTCGAATCGGTCCAAAATCCCCAGCTTCTGTAACGACTTCGTAATGTCAGCCTCACTCGCCGAGGGTTTTGCGATGCGGATATTGTCGGCCACCGAGCCGTCGAACAGGTATCCCTCTTGCGGGACTACGACGAGACGTTGGCGAAGCGAGCCCATTGTGGCGCGCTTAAGGTCGACGTCGCCGAAGCTGATGGTGCCCTCGATTGGGTCGTACAGGCGTGCGCACAATTTGGCGAGTGTCGATTTTCCTGCACCTGTGGGCCCGACGAGCACGATGCGTTCACCGGCCGCAATGGTGAGGTTGACGTTGTTGAGTACGGCTGGCGATCCTGGTGGAGTGCCGGCGTAGGCGAACGTCACGCCGCTTACGACGAGGTCGCCGCGCTCGGGCAGGTCGACGGCCCCGGGGATCTCGCCGAGATCGATAGGTGTATCAATAAGGCCAAAAAGTTTGTGCAACGAAGCCGCTGCGGACTGCACAATATTCAGCAACTGACTGAGTTGTTGGACGGGCTCGAAAAGGTTGGCGAGGTACAACACAAACGCAATGACGGTGCCGGTGGAGACCGAGCCTTTGTGCACCAGCCAGCCGCCGATGCCGATCACTGCAGCGGTGGTGCCAATGCCGGCGAAGTCGATGATCGGCAAATACCAAGCCGAGATCCGCACGGACTCCATGTGAGCGTCATACAGGGCGCGGTTTTTGTGAATGAATTCGTCGGTCTGGGTGCGCTCCCGAGCAAAGGCTTGAATAATGCGCACCCCAGAAATGCCCTCCTGCAATGTCGAGAGTGTTTGACCAATGTGATCGCGCACGGCGAGGTACGCCTTGTTGGAGTCGCGCTGAAACTTGATCGACGCCACCGTGACAAGTGGCAAGCTGATGAGGCAGACCAACGTGAGTTGCCAACTCAAGGTAAACAGCACTATGAAGCTCAGAGCGAGCAGTAGTCCGTTGGTGACGAACATGGCCAGACCTTGTTGCACCAACTCGCCCATCGAATCGATGTCGCTGGTCATGCGGCTCACGAGCACGCCGGCCTTCTGGGTGTCGAAGAAGGTCATCGACATGCGCAACAAATGGTCAAAGACTCTCGTGCGTAAGTCTCTCAGAAAATTTTCGCCGATGCGGGCAATGGCCACGATCTGTAGGCGGTACACGAAGTACGAGATCACGGCCGCCGCTATGTACAACACGACGGCCAAGTTGAGAGCTCCAGAATCACCGTGCTTGGTGCGCTCCCCGAGCCCGACGTCGATGCCGTAGCGCACGATGGCGGGGCCGGCCAGGGTGCACGCGGTCCACAAGACCACGAGTAGCAACGTGCCGATCACCTGTCGCCGGTAGGGGCGCAACATGCGACCGCTGCGACGGATGAGTTGGCTGCGTTCCTCGGCGTTCATTCGATCGTCGGGGTCAACGCCCCCGGCTAACCACACTTAGGGCACATCCGTCGTAGTGGTGTTGAGCACTTCTTGATACCTGGCGTTGGTGGTGAGCAGTTCTTCGTGCGTGCCAATCGCGGCGATGCCACCGTTGTCGAGCAATACGACATGGTCGGCGAGTGCAATGGTCGCTGCTCGGTGAGCGATCACGATGGTGGTGCGGCCTCGCATCACTTCGGTCAGAGCATCACGAATTTCGTGTTCTTTGGTCGGGTCAACGGAACTGGTGGCGTCGTCCAAAATGAGGACGCGTGGATCAGCCAAAATGGCGCGCGCGATAGAGATGCGTTGACGCTGCCCGCCCGACAACGAAAAACCGCGTTCACCAATGAGCGTGTCGTATCCGTCGGGCAGCGCGTCGATAAATTCAGACGCCCCCGCCAGGCGAGCGGCTTCACGCACCTGATCCATTTCGGCGTCGGGGTAGGCGAAGCTGATGTTGGCCCGAATGGTGTCGGAAAACAAGAACGTGTCTTCGAACACGATGCCGACGCTGCGGCGTAATTCGCGGAGTTTCACGTTGCGTACGTCCACGCCGTCGATCGTGACCGAACCGCTGTCGACGTCGTAGAACCGGGGGATTAGACGGGCAATCGTGGTCTTGCCGCTGCCTGTGGCACCCACGATCGCTACTGACGTGCCAGGCTCGATGGTGAGGTTCAATTCGGTGAGTACAGGCCCGGCACCTGTGGTCGGGTAGGCAAAGGTGACGTTGTCGAAACGCACGGCGCCGCGCTGTTCGGGTGTGGGCAACGCAACTGGATTCGCGGGATTGACGATGAGGGACTCGGTGGCCAAGATCTCATGCACACGTTCCGCGGCAGCGGCCGAGCGTTGAGCCTGGGCCACGATCATGCCCATCATCCGCAGTGGCCATACGAGGAGCAAGACATAGCTTTGAAACTTCACCAGCTCGCCCACGGTCAGCTGATGTTTCAGGACAAGGTGACCGCCGTAGGCCAGCACCAGGATCAGTCCGATGTTGGGGAGCAACTCCATGGCTGGCAGGTATGTGCCCCGTGTGGTTGAAGCGGCCATCGACGACTCGAAAACGGCGTCAGCCTTCACACGAAGCGATCGAGCTTGTACGTCTTCGGTGCCGAATCCTTTGACAACTCGAATACCGGAAACTGTTTCTTCGACAACGGTCGAAACCTCAGCCGATGACGCTTGGATCGCCATCACGGCGGGGTGCAAGTGCTGAAAGAACTTTCGGGCGATGACATTGATAAACGGCAGACACACCAGCGCCAATATGGCCAGCACGACGTTGGTGCTCAGCAGGATTACTGTCACCGCGGTCACGATCGCCGCGTTGCTGACCGTGATGGGAATGTTGACGATGAAGGATTGGATCTGCTGCAGGTCGGTGTTGGACCGGCTCATCAATTGGCCAGTTTGGGCTTCGTCGTGAAAGGCGAAATGTAGTTTCTGTAAATGTGAAAACATTTCTTCGCGGAGGTTTGTCTCGGTGAGGCGAGCTTCCCGAAATGCGATGTACCTTCGCAGCCCGGTGAATACGCCAGCGATGAGGCCGGCTCCCACAATGAGTAGCGACCAGGTCAGTAGAGACGTTTGGCCATGAGTTGGCTTGGCCCGAATCGCTTTGTCGATGGCCACCGACACGAATTGCGGCACAGCCACTTTGCCAACAGTCCAACATATGCCCGCGGCTATGCCGGCCGACAGGCCCTTTCGTTGTCGCCTTACCTGTGCCCAAATGAGTTGCCATCCGGCCCGGCGAGCGGCGGATGTGCTGCTAGCCAAGAGCGGCGAGGGCAGGTGCCAGCGCCCGCCAATCGTCCAGTGGTAGACCGCCGGGACCATCAGTGGGGAGCACCTGCAAACACACATGGTTGGCGCCAGCGTCGAGGTGCGCCTTGACCCGCGCCGTTATTTGATCAACGGACCCCCATGCCACGATCGCATCCACCAATCGGTCACTTCCTTGGCCCAGCAGGTCATCATCAGTCCAGCCCAAATTGCGAAGATTATTTGTGTAGTTGGGGAGCCCGAGATAGGTCTTCATGTGGGTGCGGGCCACCTCACGGGCTTTAATCGGGTCGGTGCAGACAACGACGGCTTGTTCTGGGGCGAGAACTGGGTCGGGGCCTAGCGTCTCTCGGGCTGACGCAGTGTGCTCCACCGGCACAAAATATGGATGCGATCCAGCGGCGCGCTCGGCCGCCAATTTGAGCATGTTGGGTCGCAGTGCGGCCAACATCCGCACCGGAGCCACAGTGGGCTGGGCTGCGAAAAACATTGCCTTGTCCATCGTGTCGAGATAGTTGCGCATGGTGGTCACTGGCTTGCCGTACTCATGACCACGCACTCCCTCAACCATTGACTGATGGCTGACACCGAGGCCCAAAATGAAGCGACCAGGAAAGGCCTCGCTGACGGTTTTCCACCCGGCCGCCATGGTCATGGCATCGCGCGAATAGATCCCCGCGATGCCAGTGCACATCTTCAAGTTTTTGGTAGCGCTCAGAAGCAGCGTTGAGTTGACAAATGGATCGCGGCCGACGGCTTCTGGCACCCAGATTGCTCCGTAGCCGAGTTCCTCAAGTTCCGCGGCGAGCTCCTTGGCCCGACTTGCCGGTTGGAGATCGAGCTGGAATGTCCAAATTCCGAAACGAGGAAGCAATGTCGTAGTCACGATTCGACCTTACGTGATTACCCGATCAAACGCAGTTCTTTGCGGTACCGAATTCCGCGATCTACATAGGTTTGGGCGGCAAGGAGAATGTGCGCCTGATCCGATTTGCCTTCCCGGATTTTGGCCGGCACGCCCAAGGCCTGTGCGCCGCTGGGCACCTCCATGCGATTGGGCACCACAGCTTGAGCACCCACCCACGCGCCAGTGCGCACAACCGCGTGGTGCAGCACGATCGCGCCGTTGCCCACGAGGCAATTGTCTTCGATGGTGCATCCTTCAAGATGCACAATGTGGCCAATGACGCAGCCGGCCCCAATGATCGTGGGCAGCGTTGGTGCGCAGTGCAATACGGACCCGTCTTGGACGCTAGTGCGATCGCCAATTTGGATGAATCCATCGTCGCCGCGCAATACCGCTCCAGGCCACACGGTTGAGAATGCGCCAATGGTCACGTTGCCAATGAGCACCGCATCGGGATGCACATAAGCGTCCGGATGAATGACGGGGGTTTTGGCACCGAGGGCATAGATGGGCATGACGTCAACCTATCGTTACGTCCATGTTGAAACCCGCACCGAACGCACCCGTTGCCGCGCCTCACGACCACGTGCGCGACATTCACGGCACGTCGGTAAACGACCCCTGGTTTTGGTTGCGGCAACGCGACAACCCCGACGTGATCTTCTATGTCGAAGCGGAAAACACATACTGGGAAGCCACCATGGCCCCGGCCGCGCTGCTCCAAGAACGCTTGTTTCAAGAGTTCAAAAGTCGCATCCAAGAAACCGACATGAGCGTGCCGGTGCGAAAGGGAAACTGGTGGTATCTCACTCGCACTGTTGAAGGGTGCAACTACCCAGTGCACGTGCGACGCTCGAGTCGTGACGACGAAACCAGTGAGCGCGTGATCGTCGACGAAAACGTGTTGAGCGACGGCCACGAATATTTCGAGATGGGCATACTGGACGTGTCGCCCGACAGCAACGTGGCGGCCTATTCGGCTGATACCGACGGGTCCGAAATGTACACGCTCCGATTCCGTGATTTGACCACGGGCGACGAGTTGGCCGACGTGATCGAAGGCGTCGTATACGGCTCAGCCTGGTCGAAGGATTCCCAGGTGTTTTTCTACACGCGGCCCGATGATGTGTGGCGACAATTCCAAGTGTGGCGTCACGTGCTGGGCACCCCGCCTGACCACGACGAGTGCGTGTTTCAGGAAGACGACCAGCAGTTTGAGCTGTCCCTCGACGCCACTCGCTCGGGCGATTTCGCTATCATCCATTCAGGTAGCCGCAGCACCCACGAGGTGCACGTGGTCGACCTCGCAAAGCCGCTTGAAAGCCCTCGTTGTATTTCCGAGCGGACTGCGGGCGTTGAGTATTCCGTTGATCATCAACAAGGCCGGTTTCTCATTGCGACGAATCTTGCCGCACCGAACTTTCGCCTCATGGAGTGCCCGATCGCCGACACGCGAATGGACGCCTGGGTCGAGGTACTGCCGCATCGGGCTGATGTGAAGTTGCAAGGGGTCGATTGCTTTGAGACACACTTTGTGGCCGTCGAACGAGCTAGCGGTCTGCCTCGCTTGAGCGTTCATTTCCTCGATGGGTCCGATCGCCTCATTGAGTTCGACGACGACGTGTACGACGTATCGAGTGACTCGAATCCAGAGTACGGCGCTACCACGTATCGCTATCGGTACTCGTCGATGATCACTCCCGACACGCTCTTTGAGGAAGACGTGGCCACCGGCTCTCGGGAGACGTTGAAACGGATGCCCGTGCTCGGTGATTTCGACCCGGCAACCTACCAGTGTCGGCGCGAGTGGGCAGTGGCGCACGACGGCGAACGAGTCCCGATCGGCGTGATGTGGCACAAGGACACCCCGTTGGATGGCACCGCCCCGTGCTTGCTCTACGGCTACGGCTCGTACGAAACCATCATTCCTGACCAATTTTCCACGTTTCGTTTGAGCCTCGTAGACCGTGGCGTCGTCTTCGCCGTCGGGCATCCCCGAGGTGGAGGCGAAATGGGACGCCGCTGGTGGGATGACGGCAAGTTGGAAAACAAGATCAACACCTTCACCGACTTTGCCGCCTGTGCCGACCACCTGGCGGCCAACCGATATTGCGATCCTGCTCGAGTCGCTATTCGGGGTGCGTCAGCCGGCGGGTTACTGGTTGGCGCCACCATGGCGCTGCATCCTGGAAAATTTCGTGCCGTGGTGGGCGAGGTGCCTTTTGTGGACGTGATCAACACAATGTTGGACGCCACGATTCCTCTGACAACTGGGGAGTGGGAAGAATGGGGCAACCCAGCTAACGAGCCTGACTACCACTGGATGCAGCGCTACAACCCGTATGAAAATGTTCGCAAAGGGCCATTCCCGTCGATTTATCTGACCGCTGGTCTCAATGATCCTCGTGTGCAGTATTGGGAGCCGTTGAAGTTCATCGCCAAAATTCGGTCGCTCAACACGAGCGAGTACCCGGTTATTTTGCGCACAGAGATGGGTGCTGGGCATGGCGGACCTTCTGGGCGTTACGACTCATGGCGAGATGAAGCTCGTGTGTTTTCTTTCTTACTTCACGAGTTGGGGATTGTTGACTGAATTAGTCGGGTTTATACTCAGGGGTATGCGTAGTCCGGGATCGACCCCCAAACCGATTGATCCACGCGGTCCTCGTTTGAACCAAGCCGTCCTCACCGTTGCGTTGCTCGGCGGGTTTTTGGCCAATTTCCGCTGGATCGCCGCCGTGTTTGCCGTGGTGCTTTTTTTGGGCGCGGCGTTCGGACCGAAGTACGGGCCGGTGCTGGCGTTCTACGCCAAGGTGGTTAAGCCACAGTTGTCGCCGCCGGTGGAGCTAGAAGATCCGCGGCCGCCAAGGTTCGCGGCCACAATAGGCGTCGTGTTTCTGGTCGCGGCCACGATTGCTTTCGTGGCCAAGGCCAATACGCTTGGGTGGGTGCTCACCTTGATCGTGGCCGCACTCGCCGGGCTGGGGGCGTCAACCGGATTGTGTATTGGCTGCGAGGCGTACCTGATCGGTGCCCGTGTGATGAAGGGCCGCTCGGCGCAACCGACGGCGGCGTAAGCAATGGTTCTCAACCCCCGTATTCTCGTCGTCCTCATGCTTCTGTTCGCGTTTGGCTTGGCCAAACGGTTGTGGGTGCAACGCACGATTTTTCTCCAACGCGATCGCTCAAGCGAGTTGATGCCAACGGCAATGTTGGGCGGCCGTTCGCACACCTGGGTGGTGTTCACCACGCCGATGTGTGTGTCGTGCGGCCCGGCCGTAGAGCAGCTTCGGCGCAAGCGCCCCGATGCTGGCATGGTGGTACTCGACGCCACTGAGCATGCGGATCTGGCTGGCCGGTTCAAAATCCGCACGGCGCCCACGGCGTTGTTGGCGCGAGCTGACGGCACGATCATCGCCCGCCACGCTGGCGCAGCGGCAATTCGCGACTTCGCGACTCTCTGACCCCGCCGGGTGTCTACGCTGACACTATGGCTCAACGCGAAATGCGCATCGGCGCACTCATCGACCCGGCAACTCATCAACGAACGTCAGACGAAGTCAAAATCGCTACGGCAGATTTCACGACGCACGGCGTAATCGTGGGCATGACGGGGTCCGGCAAAACTGGCCTTGGCGTGGTGTTGCTCGAAGAGGCGCTCAATGCAGATATTCCTGCCATCATCATCGACCCCAAGGGCGATCTCACCAACCTGTTGTTGACGTTCCCCAACTTTGGCGCCTCCGATTTCCGCCCGTGGGTCAACGAATCTGACGCCCAGAAGGCGGGCATTTCGGTAGACGATTTCGCTGGGCAGCAGGCCAAGACGTGGCAAGACGGTCTGGCAGGTTGGGGCATTGATTCTGCTGCGGTGGCGTCATACAAGGGCGGGAGGGCGTTTACGATTTACACGCCAGGGTCCACCTCCGGCGTGCCGCTCAACATCGTTGGGTCGCTCAACGCGCCGGTGGGCGCGGATAACGAAACGCTCAACGACGAGATAGAAGGTTTTGTCACCGGCTTGCTATCGCTAGTCGGTATCGATTCCGACCCGCTGTCGAGTCGTGAACATATTTTGCTTTCGAACTTGATCAATGCATCGTGGGCGCAAGGGCGCAATCTGGACTTGCCGACCTTGGTGGGTCAGGTCGCTACGCCACCAATCCGCAAGCTGGGCGTATTTGAACTGGATCAGTTCTTCCCACCTGATGACCGGATGAAGTTGGCTATGAAGCTCAACGGGCTGTTGGCGTCGGCGTCATTCGCAGCGTGGGCCGAGGGTCAGCCGATCGACATCGAAGGGTTGTTGCACACGGCCGACGGCAAGCCCCGCGCTGCGGTCATCTCGATTGCGCATCTATCGGATGAAGAGCGCCAATTCGTCGTATCGATCGTGTTGAGCAAAGTGGTCACCTGGATGCGCAAGCAATCGGGCACCACTGACTTGCGTGCCATGGTCTACATGGATGAGGTCGCTGGCTATGTCCCTCCCAGCGCCATGCCGCCATCGAAAAAGCCGATCATGTTGTTGATGAAACAAGCACGGGCCTTTGGTGTTGGCGTGATTTTGGCGACCCAGAACCCGGTTGATCTGGATTACAAAGCGATCAGCAATGCCGGCACATGGATGATCGGACATTTGCAGACCGAGCGAGATAAAGCGCGTCTGCTCGAAGGGCTCAGCGCTGCCGATGGTGGCGTCGACGTGGCCGCAGTTGATTCGACGATTTCCAATCTGGCTAAACGCGAATTCGTGTTGAGGAAAATTGGAAGCTCCAAACCGGCCGTATTTACGAGCCGCTGGGCTATGAGCTACCTGCGCGGACCCCTCACCCGTGAACAAGTGACGCAGCTCATGGCTAACGACCCGGCGCGTGGCGCACAAGCCGCGAGTCCGCAAGCGACGGGCGCCGTAGCCGCCAGTGCCGACACCCAAGCAGCCTCACCGACTCCTGCCGCGGCGGCTGCCTCTGTAACAGCAATGGGCGACGGCGAAAGCCCGGTTATGCCGCAAGTTGCCGCCGGGGTTCGAGTCACTTTTATGGACCCCGCCGCGACATGGGCGTCGCAGGTCGGTGCTGTGCCTGGTACCCGCTTCGAGGCGGCAGCAGTGACTCGTTTACAACTGCTCTTTGACGACGAAAAATCTGGCCTTCGTGAGCAGGAGGAATGGGAGGCCGTGATTTTTCCATTGCATCAAACTGTCGGTGGATCCGATGCGGTCAACGTGGACTACGACGATCGCGATCTTCGCACCGACGCTCCGGCCGGAGCCAGTTACACAATGCCGGAAGCGAAAATTAGCGACAAGAAATTTTGGGCTGATCTCAATCGCGACTTAATCGACAACGTGTTCCGCAATCGAACCATGGAAGTTTTTCGCAATACCGACCTCAAGCTCATGAGCCGGCCGGGCGAGTCACGTGACCAATTCGCGCAGCGGTGCCACGCCGCGGGCGATACCGAATCCGACAAAGATGCCGCCGCGCTTAAAGGCAAATACGACAACAAAATTGCTGTTATCCAAAATCAAGTCCAGGCTGCCAGCGACAAGGTCGAGCTCGTTCACGATCAGCAGCGCTCGAATCGCGGCACCGAAATCCTGAGCGTGGCCGGAACGATATTGGGCGGACTCTTCGGTGGCAAGAGCAGCGCTGGTTCCCTGGTGCGTGGCCTCGGCGGAGCAGCGTCGCGTCGCGGCCGTACCGCCGCGTCTGGTGATCGAGTCGACGCCGCCGAAAACGTTTTGGCCGCCAAACAACAAGCGCTCACCGATCTTGAAGCTGAGTTGGAAACTGAGCTCACCGGCATTGTTTCCGGATGGGCTGCCAAGGCCGAAAATATTGACTCCGTCCAAATCGCGTTGGAGAAGACCGATATTAAAGTCGACGATCTGGTGTTGTGTTGGGTACCCGTTGCCTAGATGCGGCCGGCTAGATCGTTAGACGACGACGGCCACGACGCCGAGCGCGAATAGTGCGGCGTTGCGGGCGACAGTGAGCCAGCTGATCGGTGCACGCGAGCGGCTTCCGAAGCAGGCACACCGTGGACGCCGGCCGGCCAACAGGTGCAAAATCGCCGCCAATGTAAAGGCCTGCAGCAGAATTTCCAATGGCAGCGCGAGCACTTTGACCCGAGTGGTCGCGAACGCTGCGCCGAGCAAAAGTTCGATGCCCGGCAACGACGTGATGAGCCACTTCGGCGTTCCAAATTCACGGGCCTGATTCGGCCAGTCAGGCGCCACCAACTTGGTTGCCCCTGACCATGTAAACACCCCGCCATACACGGCCGCGGCTGCGGCGGCAATGATGTGGTGGGCGTGGGGATTCACAGCTCGAAGCGGCCGTATCCCCCGCGGTAGTAGGCCAACGGGCCGGTTTCGCTGGATACGTCGAGAGCGCGAACGGCGCCAATCACGATCAGGTGATCGCCAGCCTCGTGCACTGCGTCAATGTCGCAATCGATCCACGCTAACGCTCCATCGAGACGCGGGGAACCGGTGTGGCTGGCGGGCGTCCACCCAAGTCCCGAAAATCGATCTTCGACTTTGCTGGCGAAGGTTCGCGATACCTGTTCTTGATTAACGGCCAACATGTTCACGCAGAACGAGCCTGCTGCGTGGATGGCGCCCCACGCCGACGCCGTACGACCCGGGAGGAAGGCAACCAAAGGCGGATCCAGGCTCACTGATGTGAAGGACCCAACCGCCATACCCACCGGGCGTTTCGTGTCTGGATCGATGGCGGTCACCACAGTGACACCGGAAAGAAAATGACCAAGGACCGTGCGAAACTGCGCGCTGTCAATCGGGGCTGTTGTCATCGCCGAAGACTACAAGCTGACGAACCTGTGCTAACTCCCGAGTGAAACGGTGAGCCCTTCGCGGGCGGTGATTACCTTGAGCCCGAGTGCCGCACCGGCCTTGGTCGCACTGGCGCCCAAAGCATCCAGATAGTCATCTCCATGGCCGGGGTCGTGATGAAACAGGGCAAGCGCTTTCGCGCCGGCCGAGCTGGCTACGTGCATGGCGTAGTCGATGGTGCAATGGCCCCAGTGGGCCTTTATTTCCCACTCGGCGGGTGTGTATTGCGCGTCATGGATAACAAGATCGGCGTTTTCGCAGAGTTGCAACACTTCGGGTGCTATCGAATTGGACCGGTCCAGCGGCTGCTG
>JAYWAI010000383.1:0-3778 GCA_043782545.1 Acidimicrobiia bacterium | reverse complement strand
CCCAAACCCCACCAGCGTCGTAACGGAGCAAACACCATGGCACTTCCACAACATTTGCTCGACCTTGCGGCCAAGGTGTCCAACTGGGGTCGCTGGGGCGCAGACGACCGCCGAGGCACACTCAATCTCATTGATCACGCCGCCATTCAACGCGGCATCGCGGCGGCCACGCAAGGCCAAGTATTTAGCTTGTCGATGCCCTTCGATGAGAACGGCCCGCAACTGGGTTTCATTCCCGGGCGAGTCAACCCGACGCGCACAATGGTCGAAATCAACAACGCCATCACCGGCGACCAAGCCGATTTCAGTTCCAGCGATGACGCTGTCACAATGGGCGTCCAAGCGTCGACTCACTGGGATGCGCTTGGGCACGGCGGCTATGACGGCCTGCTCTACAACGGTGTGTCGTCGTCGACGATTGACGCCACCGGCAGCACGCAACATGGCATTGAGCATTTCGGACCAATCGTGACCAGGGGAGTGCTACTCGACATGGCGCGCTTCATGGACGTCGACATGCTCGAAGGCGGTTACGCCATCACCGGCGACGATCTCGACGACGCGGCGGCGGCCGCGAATCTGATGATTTTCCCCGGCGACATTGTGTGCATTCGCACCGGTCGTATCCAACTCTTCCAACGTGGCGACACTATGAGCTACGTCATCGAGTGTGCCGGACCTTCCACGAAATCAATCGAATGGTTTCGAGACCACGACGTGGCTGCGGTCGCGACCGACACGCTCACCTTCGAAGTATTCCCGTGTGAATTTCCCGATGCCTGGCTGCCAGTGCACGCTATTCATTTGCGCGATGTGGGCTTGGTACAGGGCCAGAATTGGAACTACGAATCGCTGGCCGCCGATTGTGCGGCTGACGGGAAATACGAGTTTTTGTTGAGTGCAACACCGCTGCCGATGACCCGGTCTACCGGTGGAGCGGTCGCCCCGACGGCCATCAAATAGTGCCTAGTTGAGGTCGCGTGAGCGCTGCTCGTAGATCAATCTGGCCATCCAGAACCGCAAGAACTGGGTGAGTGACGCTTTGATGAAAATTGCCGCGCTCGCCACTGTCACCGCAATACCAATAAGCGCCAAGATGTGAGCGTCGCTTTGCTCAAGCGGGTCGGTTGACGAGTGTGACATGAAATAGGCAATAACGGCCAAGACCACGCCCACCAGCATGCCAGCGCCACCAAGTTTGGTGAGCAGCGGATCGCGATTTGCACCGGTACCTCCCACGTTCATGTTGGCGATATCGGCTTTGAATTGCGTGATGTGATCGTCGTTCATGACGGGAATCCTTTGTGGCTGGTGCCGAGGTAGGCGGCGCTGAGTTGGTCGTGAATATCGTGTGGAGTGCCCATTGCCGAGATGCCACCGTCAATCATGATGGCGGCTTTGGTGGCCACGCCGAGGACTGCTTTGGCGAATTGCTCGACCACAATAATGGCGATTCCTTCGCTGGCGATCTTGGCCACCACACCAAAAAGTTCTTCAACGATCATCGGGGCCAGGCCCATGGAGAGTTCGTCGAGCAAGAGTACTGATGGCTTGGTGGCTACGGCCCGGGCCACTGACAGCATCTGTTGCTCGCCTCCCGACATGGTGCCAGCGGCTTGGTCGCGGCGTTCTTTTAGGCGGGGAAATTGGTGGTAGGCGGCCTCTTCGATGTCGCTGAGCGACACTCCTCGGTAGGTCGCCATGCGCAAATGTTCTCGCACTGTCAGGTTGGGAAAGACGCCGCGGCCTTCTGGCACTAGGCACAGTCCAGCACGCGCCAGCTTGTCGGCAGATATGCCTGTGACGTCGCGCCCGGCCACGACCACGGCACCACTTGACGGCATATGGAGGCCAGCAGCGACCTTGAGGAGAGTGGTCTTACCGGCTCCGTTTGGTCCCAGGATGCCGAGTACATCGCCCGGCTCGACAGAAATGGTGACGCCGTGAATGACTTCAATTTCGCCGTAACTGGCGCGCACATTTCGTAACTCCAAGAGTGATGTCATTCGTTGAACCCCGCACCTAAGTATGCGTCGAGGACAGCCGGGTTTGCTCGAACTGAGTCTGCGGTACCGCTGGCTAATACGCGGCCGAAGTCGAGCACGTAGAGTTCATCACAAATCGACATCACGAGATCCATGTCGTGTTCTACCAACAGCACGCCCATGCCATCGTTGGCGAGTTCTTGGAGCAGCTCTGCGAAGTGGCGCGTCTCGGCATCATCTTGGCCCGATGCTGGTTCGTCGAGCAGAATCATTTTCGGGTCGGTGGCGATGGCTCGTGCCAACTCGACCACACGGCCGGTACCGGTGGGCAACGCTCCAGCCAACTCGTGCGCGACCGATGTGAGCCCAGTGCGTTGAATCAAGCGCGTCGTGGCGGAGTGGTTTGACTCGGAACGTGTTCGATAGCGAGCGGACATACTGAGCGCGCACTCAATATTTTCGGTAACTGTCAGCGACGTGAAGAGCTCGAGACGTTGAAAAGTGCGTGCCATGCCGAGACGGGCTCGGCGATGCGGCTGAAGCGGTCCAATATCGCTTCCCTCAAAAAGCACGCGGCCAGACGTGGGAGGTTGTAATCCCGTAATGGTGTTGAAGAGCGTTGTTTTCCCGGCACCATTGGGGCCAATGAGACCAGTAATCGCGCCGGCGGGCACTGCAATCGACACCTCTGAGAGCGCCGCCAGACCGCCGAAGCGTACGGAGACTTCTTTCACCTCGAGTAGCGCCATTTATCTGAGCCCCAACGTCGGCAAATTCAGGCGTCGGTCGAGTTCGTCTACTGCATCCTGCGTAAATGGTGCGTCGATGCCGAGCCATTCAGGGCTCACCGGCGCACTTCGGGCAGCCGGCACCTCCACCGCCGCGCCCGTGGTCGCCTCGGTCGGAACGGGACGTGCTCGCAAAACGGCCGAGAGGACTTCAGGGGCGATCGCGAGCGCCGCTAAGGCGGCAATCGCGTATTGCCAACGAGTAATGATGTGGTTAAGTTTGAGTACCCAAATGCCGGTTTGAACACCGACGACTGCCGCTATCGCCGCGGGGTATTTCAGCATCACATTCCAACGGGGTCGGATGTCCTTGCGAATGAACCCGTTGGGATTTTTTCCGAGTCCGATACCGGCGAGCCCGATGGTGACGAGTTGCAGTTGCGTGAGGCCAGGAAAGAGATTTTGAAAGATTTGCGAGGCCATGAAGATGCCGGTAAACACCGCGGCCCCCATCGAGTTGAGGCCACCGATCACCATCACCATCAAAATGGAAAGCCCTTGCAAAAATTCGAGTTGCCCCAAGCTGGGTGCTCGGAGCGCTTGACCGTAAATAGCGCCTCCGAAACCAGCGATTCCGGCCGACAACGCAAACACCGTCAGTTTGGCCACTTTTGGATTCATGCCGAGTGTGGCGCATGCCGCTTCGGAATCCTTGAGGGCAATCAGTCGTTGGCCGTAATGGCTGCGCCGGACTCCCGCAACTGCCAACGCGGCGAGAGCGAACGCCACGCTGCCAAAGATGAATAAATCTCTGTGTGTTTGGACATGGATGCCAAAAAGGTGCGTTGACTTGATAGTGAAACTACCGGAATTTGAGATGTCAAAGCTGTGCCCAAAAAGGGTGAATTTCGGAAATTGAAACACCCACTTGTCCATGAATACCGCAAACGCTGCCGTTGACAATGCGAGATAGATGCCCGACAGTCGTAGCGAAGGAAGCGCCACTACCACGCCGACCAGCGACGTGATAATGATGGCGGCCACGAATGCCCACGGGGATCCGTG
>JAYWAI010000382.1:0-3780 GCA_043782545.1 Acidimicrobiia bacterium | reverse complement strand
TCGGGTATCCAGTGACGGTCAATGACCCTGACTACGCCAAATTTGTCACGGCTACCGCGGCGGCGTTGGTGGGCGATCAACAGGTCGTGGCCATGGCGCACCCGGTGATGGGTGCAGAAGACTTCAGCTATGTGCTGCACCACGTGAAGGGTGCCATGGCGTTTTTGGGCTGTTGTCCCGAGGGTGACAATCCATTTACTGCCGCACCGAATCATTCAAACCGCGTCGTGTTTGCCGAAGATCCCATGCAGCAGGGCATGGCACTTTACGCCTCGGTGGCGTTGGCGCATTTGGGTGCCGCCGATCTCGGTGAGGTCCGATTCGCTTCGGTGTAGCTCAGTCGCCACTTGCCGAAATGCATACGAGTTGCTGTACGGCGCGCGTTAGCGCGATGTAGGCGAGGCGAGCGCCGCGTGGGGTGCCGTCGGCAATCTCATCGGGCCCGACCACGATCACGCCGTCGAACTCCAAGCCCTTTGATGCTTCGGCAGCAAACAGCGGCACGTCGACACCCGGCGCAAGTTGTTCGAGTCGTTGACACGCGGTAAGGCCGTAGTCGGCGAGTGCCATACGGATGCTCACAAGTCGGTCAGCGGGCACGAGTACTCCGGTGAGCGGGTGCTCGGTGGCCATTCTTCGCCACTCAGACGCAATGGTCTGTGCCAGCAAGGCATTCGTCGTGGTGACATCGCGAGGTGGGTCGCCGTCTTGGCGGGCGGCGCGCGACATTGGCACATTCACGTCGGCGTCGGCCAGCAGGCGATTCGCTCGCTCCAAAATCGGCCCGGGGACGCGGTAGCCAATCGTCAAGTGGGCCAAATCGTTTTCCGTGGTGGCGGCCGGGTTGATGGCGTCGAAAACGGCCTGCCAATTTGATTGGCCTGCCGCGGATGTTGATTGGGCCAGGTCGCCCAAAATGGTCATCGAGCGGCTCGGGCCACGGCGAGCAATCACCCGGAATGCCATCTCGCTGAGGTCTTGAGCTTCATCGATGACGATATGGCCGTATGTGCGCAATGGGCCATCTAAAAAGTTGTGAGCCTCATCAATTAACACACCGTCAGCAGCGGACCACTGGTGCTTTTTGCCTGTTGCTTTGGACGATTCGAGCAGCAGGCGCTGTTCATCACCGGTCAAAATGCCGTGGGCGGCTTCGGCCAACAGGGCCTCGTTACGTAACAACTTTTCGACGAGTTCCTTGGGCTTCACGAGTGGCCAGGCTTTGTCGAGCGCCTTGCGTAAGGGCTCCGCTTTGGCAAACGTGTCGTCCTTGTCAGTCCGGCGAAACAGTTCTCGTTTGGCAATGTTCTTCAACACGCCACGGCGCTGATTGAAGGGCAAACCGTTCGCTAGCGAATCATTCGTCCACGAAGCAATTTCGTCGGGCTCCACCACAATTGTGCGGAGACCGATCGGCGACCTCACTGCCTCTTTTGGCACCTTCACCGAAGCTCTGGCGGCGTGTTCGATGACCTCAGCCATACGCGCCGAGCCCTTGATGCGCGCCACCTCGTCGCTGTCGAGCGCGGTATGAGGCACCTTTGGCATCAACATTTCGGGCAAGGTCACCATGGTTACGCTGCGTTCACCCAAACTGGGCAAGACCTTGGCGATGTAGTCCAGAAATATCGGGTTCGGGCCCACGACGAGCACACCCTCGTGTTCCAGTTTGATGCGGTGTTCGAAAAGTAGAAACGCAGCACGATGCAAGCCCACGGCGGTCTTGCCGGTGCCAGGCCCGCCTTGCACTACCAAACATCGATTCATTGGAGCGCGGATGATGTAGTCCTGCTCGCCTTGGATGGTGGCGATGATGTCGCGCATTGCCCCCGTGCGAGCGCTGCCAATTTCGGCCAGCACGGGGTCGGGAATGCCGCCGGCTACCTCGGCAGCGTCGGGGTCATCGAGGTGTTCATCATTGAAGCTGACGAGCTCGCCACGCACAATCGAATACCGCCGGCGTAACACGAGGTCCATTGGGTCGCGCACGGTGGCGCGATAAAACGGCGCGGCAATATTGGCCCGCCAATCCACAATGATGGGGTCGCGCTCGGCCGATTCGATATGACGCCGACCGATATGGAAATGCTCATTTATTCCGTATGACTCGTAGTCGATTCGCCCGAAAAATTCAGCCACGCTGGCATCGGCAAGATCGAGCAGACCCCGGCGCGCCACGACTTCGACATACTCGCCAGTAATGTCATCGGCGGCGGAGTTGTGACTCAAGATGTAGGTGAGCCGTTCGATCATGCCGAGCCGGCCCTGTCGGGCGCGCTCGAGGTGTTGCCGTTCGTGCTCTAGGGCGTGCAGGAAGTCGTCTGGGGTGGCCTTCATTCGGCCGTGGGTGAAGCCTCAATCGCGGTGTCGGCGCTGGGCTCGGTAGTCATAGCGTCGTTATCTGACGTTGAATCAAGCTCGTCGGATACCTCGGCGGGCAAATCGACCACATCAACCAGCTCGATGACGGGAGCAGGTGACCATTCTGGTCGCTTGCCGGATTCGAGGGCGATGAGGTCGCCCAAGGCCGATCGATATTCCCGCTCGGCCTCGGCGCGTTCGTCGAATGTGAAACGACCGCCTTGCAACCGCTTCATGTGGCGCACTGCTTGTTCCTTGCGCTCACGGGCGGTTGCCAGAGCCCGCTCACCCGCCTGCTCGGTGGCGACGCGCTCGCGTTCGACGCGTGCTTCGTCGTCTCGTGCCTGACGCTCAGCGCGCTCGCGTTCGTCCTTTTTTTTCAAAAACGCGGCAAATGCCGCCACTTCGTCGTTCGTTGCCTGAGGTATCTGGTTTCGTGCCATATGGTCTCCATTGTCGCATGCCTGGGGTGCCAGGTCGGTGGCAAATCGGAAACTGCTACGAAGCGCCTCGTGATGCCATTACTGCCGGCACCGTTTTCGCCATAATCACGATGTCGGTGAGCAGGCTCCAGTTGTCGACGTAGTACAGGTCGAGGCGGGTGTATTCCTCGAAGCTGGCATTGCTGCGTCCATTGACCTGCCACATGCCGGTCATGCCGGGCTTGACCCGCAAGCGATTGTGCAATTCCTCTGGCCATTCCGCAGCCTCGCGGGCGAGTGCCGGACGGGGGCCAACGAGGCTCATATCGCCGCGCAACACGTTGACCAATTGAGGGATCTCGTCGATTGAGGTTTTGCGAATGAAACGCCCGACCTTGGTAATACGCGGATCGTGTTTCATTTTAAACAGCGGGCCGTCGGCTTCGTTTTTGGCCGCCAGCACGGCGAGTTGTGCCTCTGCATCGGTGACCATGGAACGGAACTTCAGCACCTTGAAGACTCGGCCGTCTTTGCCCAGACGTTCTTGGCCAAACAGTACGGCGCCGGTGGAATCAAACTTAATGAGGGCAGCCACAATGGCCGCGGGAAAGGCGAATATGAGGAGCAAAAGCGTTGAGGTAATGACATCAAAGGCACGCTTGGCCAGTGGCCGCCAGCCCGTGCGGTGAACTGGTTCCAGGTAGACGACGGGCATGCGACCGAGCGCTCGAACGGTGAGCCGCTCGGCGGCAATGTCACTGAGCGCTGATGACATTTCGACGTGCACGCCGTCGTCCAAAAGATTGCGAATGAGACGGTTCGTCACTTGAATATCGAGCGCGGTGGCCGCAATGATGACGCTCGTGGCTTGGTTGTCGCGCACACTTTTGAGCGTTTCGTCGATCGTTTGCTGGGTGCTCTTGCGGGCTTGGGTGCCGTTGCGGTCGTCTACCAGACCCACGACTTGGTACCCCAACGTCGGGTCAGCATCAAGCAT
>JAYWAI010000381.1:0-26527 GCA_043782545.1 Acidimicrobiia bacterium | reverse complement strand
ACACCGCGGGGCCAAAGCCATATGCCTATTACGGGCTGGGCGAATTGTTCGTGTTCGTGTTTTTTGGGATGGTCGCCACGGTCGGGTCTACCTATGTGCAACTCGGTCACGTGACCGGGGTGGCATGGCTCGCAGCCATGCCGGTGGGTATGTGGGCCACGTCGATGATTGTGGTCAACAATCTTCGTGACATTCCTACCGATGGTCCGGCCGGGAAAAATACGTTGGCGGTACGCCTCGGCGATCAAAAGACGCGGGCGTTGTATTGCCTGCTGATCGCCGCCAGTTTCGTTTTCGTGCCCTTCATTGGAGCGTCGCGACCTTGGACCGCGTTCGTGTTTGTCGGCATCGTGTTGGCCCGCAAGCCAGTGGTGACCGTGCTCGGTGGGGCCAAAGGCAAGGAACTCATTTCGGTGCTTGGTGCTACTGGTCAGGTACAACTTGCCGTAGGTGTGCTACTGAGCGTCGGGCTTTGGATCGGTCGCTGACAGCCAATCCACAATGAGTTGTCGCACCGCCACGGGCTGCTCTAGGTGCACCGTGTGGCCGGCATCTCCCACGATGGCCACGGCTGCGTTGCCGCCAATACACGTACCGAGCCGGCGGGCCAGGTCAGCGAACTTCGGATCGAGCGCTCCGGCGATGATCAACACCGGCATTTGCAACCGACGTAACACCGACCAACCGGGTTGATGTGTGCCCGTGCCTGCTCGACGTAATGATGTCGCCAAGCCGGAAGGGGAGTTTCGCAGGCGTTCGTCACGCATTTGAGCCTCCGGTGTGAGGTGTGCGAACAACGGGCCACCCAACCATTCGTCAACGAATGATTCGATAGCGAACGATTCAATTCGTGTGGCTAGGGCCTCATCGGCGGCCACACGAGCAGCTCGTTCGGTGTCGTCGTCAATGCCGCCGGTGCCTGAAATCAATACGAGCCGCTCCACCGCATCTGGATGCAAGAGCGCCGCGTGTAGACACATGCGAGCGCCCATGGAGTAGCCGATATATGTGGCGCGCCCCCCGCTGGTGGCCAGCCAAGTGCTAGTGGCCAGAAGGTCAAGATCCAATTCGCTGTTATCGCCGTGCCCGGGAGCGTCGAGCGACTGTGCAGTATGCCCGGCGCGCTCAAGCGCACCCGGCAACGATCCCCAACAACGAGATGTTTGACCAAAACCGTGCAGCAAAACAACATTGCTCATCGCGAGCGCTTCTCCCATTTGAACCATCGCAGAGCAACGAGCACGCCCACGATCAGCCAGAGGACCAGCACCAAAATGCCGGCCCATTGAGATGTGAACGCGTCAAGGCCCGATACACGATCGGGGAAATAGTGACGGTCGCCGTTTGAGGCCACGGCGGTGAACCCGTGCACGAAGTCGAGACCGAGATACCCGGCCCGCAAACCGTCCACTAACCATCGCAATGGAAACACGCTGGCTATGACTCGTAACCAACCCGGTGACGAGTCGAGCGGGAAAAACACTCCGGACACAAACTGCAACGTGATGTAGGGGAGTTGCACGATTGGTGGGGCGGAATCGCTGTTGGGAATGAGCCCTGACACGCCGATACCAATGGCAGAAAATGACGCTGATCCCAACAACACAAACGCTACAAATGCCGCCCAGTTTCTTGGCAGTGGAATGTCGTAAGCGAAGCGACCAATGGCCATCATGATCACGATTTGAGCGGTCACAACGATCATTGCGCTGGCAATTTTTCCGGCGAAAATAATGGCAGGCGAGAGTGGCGTGGCACGCAACCGTTTGAGGTTGAGGAGATCGCGTTGAAAGGTGAGCGCGATCGCCAGCGTGGTGTAGGTGGCGCTCACGATGGCGACGCCAACCATGCCGGCCACGAAATAGTTTTTGAAGGGAATACCCGAGCTGGTGTCGCCCGTGATCAAATTTGGAAACACCAGCACAAAAATGAGGGGCAGCCCGAAGGAGAAAATGGCGGCTTGTCTGTTGCGCCAAAACTGCTGTTGCTCGAGGCGAACCATCGCTCGAAATAGATCAAGTGTTGATGTCATGGCGTGTGACCCGGCGTGACGCCGGGGGTGCTCGAGGCAGCGTCGGCGTCGCTCGAAACGAGCTGTAGGTACACGTCTTCGAGACTGGGATGATGCACGTTCAAACCGTCGAGTTCGATGCCTCGATTCACCGCCCATCCTGTGATGGTGTGTGTCATTGCGGTCAACTCCTGCGCCGAGACCGTGACAACGTTGCCATCGACCTCAGTGGTGGCACGAGCTGCGTCAGGCAGGTCTTCGATATTCGTGCCGGCTGGCAGCCGGAAGGACACCACGCCGACCCCCTGAGCTGTCCGTAACGACTCTGGGGTGCCGCTAGCGATAATCCGTCCACCGGAAATGACGGCCACCCGGTCGGCAAGCACTTCGGCCTCCTCCAAATAGTGAGTGGTCAAAAATATCGTTGTGCCGCCCGATGCCATTGAGCGAATGAGGTCCCAGGCGTGTCGGCGTGCGCCGGGGTCGAAGCCCGTCGTGGGTTCGTCTAGAAACAGGACCTCTGGCGTGTGCAGGGTGCCCAGCGCCAGATCGAGCCGCCGCTTCTCGCCCCCGCTGAGGTCCTTGACGCGCACATTGGCTCGGCCGGCGAGGTCGACGCGGGCAAGTGCCACATCGGTGTCGATCGCTTGCGGGTAGAACCGACGCCACGCGTGCACTGTTTCACGTACGGTCATTTCGGGAAATAGACCGCCTTCTTGCAACACCACACCGATACGACTGCGGAGCTGGCGACCTTGCGTGTACGGATTGAGGCCGAGCACACGTACATGGCCTTGAGACGGGCTACGGAAACCTTCGAGTACCTCAACCGTTGACGTTTTGCCGGCGCCATTTGGGCCCAGAAATGCAAATACCTCGCCGGGGGCAACTGCAATATCGACGCCACGGACCGCTTCGAAATCGCCGTACTTCAATACCAGCCCGCTGGCCTCAACCGCAGGCGCGGTTGTCATTCGGTTGGCTGACTGAGAAGTCGGCGCAACATCTTTTCCAACACGTCGGGATCTTGGGCCCCTGGCACTGCCCATTGGTGGTCGACCACGAACGTGGGCACTGCGGTGACGCCGATGGTTTGGCCTTCGAGGATCTCGGCCTTTGTTTCGGCCACCCCGTTCGTCGATTCCAGAAACGCTTGAGCAAGTGGTCGTGACAACCCAGCTTCGCCGGTGATCTCAACGAGGTCAGCGATCACGCCGACCTGTCGCCCCTGAACAAAATATGCAGCCAACAGACGTTCTTTGAGTTCCCATTGCGCTTTGGGGCCTGCGGTGGTGAGCGCCCACCACAGAAGTCGGTGGGCCTCGAAAGTGTTGGCCCGTTGCGCAATATCAAAGCGCATCTCGAGGCCTTCACCGGCCGCAGTAGTGGTGAGATAGTCGAGTATTTCCGTAGCACGTTCAATGCCGCCAAACTTTTTGGCGTATCCGTCAGCTGCGGGTGTGCCGGGGCCGACTGGTGCCGAGGGGTCGAGTTGAAACGGTCTCCAAATTACCACGAGACGTTGGCGCTGTTCAAGGTCCAGGCGCGCCAGGGCGGTCTCGAAGCGGCGTTTTCCGATGTAGCACCACGGGCAAATAACATCCGAATATATTTCTAGTGTCACTGAGTTGGGTTGCTCCGCGATGTTGGCGTCCATTTCCGACAAACTAGGTCAGTGAGTCAAGTCAGCAACGTTCAAACGCAAGATGTTCAGGCAACTTTTTGTGCCACGCTGGTCGACGAGTGGGTGCGGGCCGGTGTTGCTCACGCCATGATCGCGCCCGGGTCGCGATCCACGCCCCTGGCATTAGCACTCGACAACCGAGACGAAATCCAAACCCACATTTTTCTGGACGAACGCTCCGCCGGGTTTGCGGCGCTTGGCGTGGGTATGGCCACTGGCGTCGCGGCCGTTGCGCTGTGCACCAGCGGCACTGCGGCCGTGCACGTTCATGCCGCCGTGGTGGAAGCCGATTTGTCGTGCGTGCCGCTACTGGTCGTGACTGCTGATCGCCCATCGGAATTGCATCATGTCGGTGCACCACAAACAATCGAGCAAGACCACCTGTACGGGCGCTCCACTCGGTGGGCCTGCAACCCCGGCGTGGCCGACATAGCCACGAGCGCAACGTGGCGATCGATCGCCAGTCGCGCAGTGCTTGAAACAGTGAGTGGCAAACCGGGGCCGGTGCATCTGAATGTGCCGTTTCGTGAGCCGTTGGTCGGCGTTGCTCAACCGCTGCCCGAAGCCCGTTTACACGGCGCGGCATGGCATCGGCGGGTGTTGCCGAATCGCCAGCGCGTGACTCTGAGCGGGGCCACGCCACGCGGGGTAATCGTGGCTGGCAATACGGCCGGCACCATTCCGGCGTATCAGATTTTGGCGCTGGGGGAATCGCTTGGATGGCCAGTGCTGGCCGATGCCCGCAGTGGCTGTCGCACCGATCATCCGAACGCAATTTCGAGCGCCGACGCTATGTTGCGTTCGGAGGAATTTTTGGCGTCGATCGACCCTGAAGTGATTGTGCGGGTCGGTCAGCCGTCGCCGTCGAAGGTCGTTTCACAGTGGCTGTCGTCGGTGAAGGCATCGATCTGGTCGGTCGATGCCACCGACTCGTGGTATGACGCTGAACGCGTTGCGGATTCGGTTTTTGAAAGCCTGCCATGGCCAATGCCTGAAGCAAAACCGTCGCCTTCGTCATGGCTGTCGAAATGGCGTCGAGCCGACAAGGCTGCGCAGACAGTGTTTGCCAAGTGGGCCG
Organism: Acidimicrobiia bacterium; assembly: GCA_043782545.1. Classification (GTDB taxonomy): domain Bacteria; phylum Actinomycetota; class Acidimicrobiia; order Acidimicrobiales; family JBBRKR01; genus JBBRKR01. The sequence goes on along the minus strand of JAYWAI010000381.1, from coordinate 21,754 downwards.
AGGCCGACGTGCTGAGCGAGATCACTACCGCTCGCCTGGTTGTTGATTCCCTCGGGCCCCACACCAATTTGGTGGTGTCGTCCTCGATGCCGATTCGAGACGTCGAGTTCTTTGGTGCGCCGTGCGTCGACGTCAACTTCTACGCCAATCGGGGCGCCAATGGAATTGACGGCGTGCTGGCCACGGCCATTGGTGTGGCAGTCGGATCCGACCTGCCCACCGTGTTGTACATTGGTGATGTGGCGCTGTTGCACGACAGTTCGTCGTTGGCACGCATTCGCCACCACGACATTGATCTTCGAATCGTGTTGAGCGACAACGACGGCGGGTCGATTTTCTCGTTTTTGCAGCAAGGCTCAGATCTGGACTCGTGGCAGTTCGAACGCCTCTTCGGCACGCCGCACGCCACCGATTTCGCCGCGCTCGCCGGCGCACACCATCTTGACTATCAGCATGTGCATACCGGTGCGCAGTTGTCTGAGCAGCTGCAACTTCGGGGGCCACGATTGATTCATGTCACCACCGATCGCGGCGTCAATGTGGCTCAGCATGCCGAAATTCAGGTTGCTGCTTCGGCCGCGGTGAGCGCAACGCTCAAGCGTGCTGTGTCCGTCGTCAAGCCGCCTAAGGCCGCACGATAGCGCTTAGCATCGCCTGAAATTTGGCTTGCGTTTCGGCCAACTCGGCATCTGGATCTGAGTCGGCCACGACGCCGACGCCGGCAAACAGGCGGGCCGAGTTGCCGTCGATTTCAGCGCACCGGATCGACACGGCCCACGTGCCGTTGCCGTGCGCGTCGACCCATCCGACCGCGCCGCCGTAACGTCCTCGGTTGAAGGGTTCCAGCTCGGCGATAAGTGCGAGTGCCGCAGCACGAGGATGCCCGCCGAGAGCTGGTGTTGGCTTAAGGGCGTCAACAAGTTCGAGCACGTTGGGAGCTGGCGTCGAGAGCTTTCCCGACACGGAAGTGGCGAGGTGTTGCACGTTGGCGACCGTCACGATCGACGGCTCAAATTCCCAATCTAGGTAGCTGCAGTAGGGAAGTAGAGCGTCATTGACGACGTCGATCACGACGCGATGTTCGATCTGATTTTTCGTGGACGCCATCAGCTCAGCGGCCAGCACTCCGTCAGTGTCTGGGTCGCCAGTTCTGGGTGTGGTACCAGCGAGCGGGAGGCTTCGCACGACGTCACCTCGGCGTTCTACCAAGAGCTCGGGCGAGGCGCCCACGAAGCCGTCGATCGCATAGCGGTAGCTGGTCGCGAAGCTGCTGCGGAGCCGCAACAGGATGGCGTGAATGTCATGCGGGTGCTCGCAGTGCACCACGAGGTCACGAGCTAGCACCACCTTGTCGAGATCACCGCGTCGCACGGTGTCGCGGCCAATGCCAACTGCAGCACAAAACTCTTCCGGCGCGAATCCAGGGGTGATGGTATAGATGCCCCCTTGTGAGATTGGACGAGGCGGCGCGTTGAGATCAACGTCGGAGTCATCGATCACGGTGATCCACTGGCGTCCGTCTACGCCTTTACCAACGGTGACTTTGGGAATCACGAAGTCACCGTCGCCGGGAGCGAATGGCAATGCGGCAAACGCCACCGGGCCGCATCCTGGCTCGCCAACGTCGTCGTCAGCGTCGATCGACGCAAGTACCCCAGCAATTTCGGTGCGGCTCACTCTGGCGGCCACGCCCCGACCCGCCAGCCCAACGCCGCTGCGCACAAATAGAAACCCGTTGCCCCGGGCAAAATCGTTGAGATCCACCGACTCCTCGAGAGTGCGCGTGATGGCCTTCATGGGCTAGCTGGCGATCGTGGTACGGGTGGCGGTGAAGAGCTGCGCGGCACCGAGTGGCAGCAGTAAACGCGTAGCGTCGGCAAATCCGGCATCTCGAAGTTGTTGCAACATCACCTCAGGGCTCGGCAAATATGCCACTGATTTCGGGAGATATTTGTATGCCGCGGGGTCGCTGAGCCAGCCGCCAATCTTGGGCACAATCGTGCCGAAATAGATGCCGTGACCCCACTTCAAAATCGGGTTGGACGGTTGCCCGACGTCGAGCAGCGCAATACGGCCACCGGGGCGCACCACGCGATGGAGCTCGGCGAAAAACGGTGGCAGCGACTCCAAGTTGCGCAGCGCAAAACCACACGTAGCGCCGTCACATGACGCACCCGGCATGGGGAGGCGCAAGATGTCGGCTTGGGCGCGGGGCGATCCTGAATGATCGGCGACCAACATGCCAAAACTCAGATCAAAACTCAGCGGTCGGTGGCCTTGCTTGGTGAGTTCCTTGCAGAAATCGCCGGTGCCCGACGCCAGGTCGATCACCTCGCTGCCGACTGGGAGTGCCAAGAGTTTCACCGACTTGCGCCGCCAGCGAACGTCGAGCCCAAATGTCATGATGCGGTTCACGAGGTCGTAACGCGGCGCTATGGCATCGAACATCGACCGTACGGCGGTGACTTTTGCTTGCCCGGTCGGCAGGTCGTCGCTGATTGTTTCACGAGTCGGTTCAGCCATGCTCAATAGCGATCTGCTTAGCCCACCGGTAGTCGGCCTTGCCAGCTGGGGACCTGACCACTTTGTCGACAAAGACGTACGCCTTGGGCAGTTTGTATCGAGCCACATGTTTGGCGCACTCTGTCGATAACCCGACGGTGTCGGGCGTGACGCCTGGTGCCAGTTGCACGACGGCGACCACTTCGTTACCCCATCGTTCACTCGGCCGCCCGGTGACCACGACGTCGTGCACATCGGTGTGGTTGCGTAACGCGGCCTCGATTTCTTCTGCGAAAATCTTCTCGCCCCCGGAATTGATAGTGGCCGATTCGCGGCCGTGAAGCTCAATAGTGTCGGCATCGCGCAAGCGGGCCCGATCCCCAGGTACCGAATAGCGCACGCCGTCAATGGCGATCCAGGTGCGGGCCGACTTGGCGGAGTCGCCAAAATAGCCGAGCGGAAGTCGACCGGATTTCGCCAACCAACCCACCTCTGGGTCGCCGGCTTCGAGCACCCGCTTCATATCGTCGCTGAGTACGACGTTGCCTTTGATCATGGGAAAGGTGCCAGTTGTGGGCGGCGCCGCAGTCGTGGAAATTTGGCTGGACTGACCACCAGCTTCTGACGAGCCGAGTCCATCGATCATCGTGAGATGGGGCACCTGGGCGAGGAACCGTTGCTTCAATGGGGCTGATAATGCCGCGCCGCCAGAAATGATGGCCTGGAGTTGCGAAAGGTCATACGGCTGACCCGCCGCTTGCGCTCGATCTAGCTCCTCCAGAATTGGCCGGCCAAAGGCATCGCCGACAATGAGCAAGAGGTTGATTCCCTCGCGTTGCACAATGCCCAACACGTCGGCCGGATCGAGCCGATCAGGGATCGATTGCACGTGGACGGTGGAGCCACGATTCCACGACATGAAGCTGATCCAATGGCCAGCGCCATGCATGAATGGCGGGCTCGGTAGCGCCCGCGAGCCGCCGGGCGCAGAGGCCACGATCTCGGCCAAAGAGTCGACCTCGACGCCACCAAAGCAGCCGACGAATGCGTCGGCCTGTCGCCATAACACGCCTTTGGGCATGCCGGTGGTGCCACCGGTATACAAGATGTACAGATCGTCTGGCGACCATACCACGGCTGGTTTCGACGTCGGCATCGACGCCAACGCCGCTTCGTATTCGACGGCTCCCGGCAACAATTCTGCTCCGGAATCGTCGGTCACTTGAATCAACACGCGCAGGTCGGGCAGTTGCGGCAACACCTCGGCGAGCGTCGCCGCGAACGCCCCCGAATACACGATTACCGTGGCCTTGGCGTCCTTGAGGAGGTACAGCAATTCTTCAGCCACGTACCGGTAATTCACGTTGAACGGAGCCACCCGTGCTTTGAATGCGCCGAGCATGCATTCGAGGTATTCGTTGCCATTGGTGAGGTATATCGCCAAGTGGTCTTGGCCTGATTCATGCTGGGCCAAATGTTGGCGCTCGGTTTGGCAGCCAAGGTCTTGCGCCACGAGGTAGTTGGCCAATTGACGAGTGCGATCGGTGACGTGTTGCCATGTCAGACGGCGGTCGCGAAATACCAGACACTCCTCGTCGGGCAGAGCGGCGGCAATGGCTTCGTGTACTTCAGCAACGTTGTAGTCAGGCATGGCCCAACAGCTTACGGGCCGCCTACGATCGAGGCGTGACTGTGCCCGCCAGCCTCGACGACATCTCAATCGAATGGCTGGGCAATGTGCTTGGGCGTCCGGTGCAGCGCATAGCTGTGACCCCAATGCCACTGGGTTACGGGATCTTGTCGGAGCTGGCCAGAGTCGATGCCGACGGCGAATCGCTCGTTGTCAAGTTGGCCAGTCGCGATCCTGTCACGTTCTACACAAGCGTTGGAATGACGTGGTACCAGCGCGAGGTGGCGCTCTATCGAGACCTCGCCCACCGTATTGCCTGCCGTGTACCGGTGTGCCGTGCCAGTGTCGTCGACGACGACCAACGCTTTGCTCTCGTGCTCGACGATCTGTCGCCGTCTTGTCGGCCCATTGATCAAATCGCGGGAGTGACCGACGCCGAATCGTTCGCAGTGATCGACGCCCTCGCCGCGCTTCATGGCTCAATTCACGTTGCAGACTTGCCCAGTTGGGTGCCGCTGGCAAACGATCCGACGCTGGCCATCATTGGCCCGTTTTGTCAAAATATCTGGCCAGCGTTTGCGGCCAACAGCGATTGGCCCAGCGAAGCAATTGCGGTCGCCGAAGCCTTTGTGGCCCATCTTCCAGCGGTGCTCAACGTTTGGGCGCATTGTGGCCCGTCGGTACTCACGCACGGCGATGTGCGGGGCGATAATTTGTTGATGCATGTCGCTACCGGTGAGGCCGTGTTACTCGATTGGCAGCAGCCCGCCAAGCAACCCGCAGGTTGGGATCTCGCACACTTCGCGCTTACTACGTTGGCCACCAACGATAGACGACGGCTCGAGCCGGTTTTGCTCGATCGATACACCCGCGCTCGGCCAGAGGTAGGTAGCGACCAGCTTTGGCATGAGTATCGGCTAGCGGCGTTGATGTTGGTGTACAAGCCGGTGGCCAACATCAACCTCGACCCTGGCACCGATCGGGGTCGCGCCATGATGCAATCGATGTCGGATCGTATGGCGGCGGCCATCATCGACCTCAACCTCGCCGACCTGCTGGCCGGGCTACTTTCCTGATATTTGATGCCTCAGAGTGGAGGACTCTCGACGCCGCACGCGGCGTAGAGTGCGGGAGTGAGCGACTTAATCTTTGGGGCATTTTTTCCGCAGGGCTGGAAGATGGATTTGGCGTCGATCGACGGTGCCCAAGCCAAGTGGGCCAAGGCTGTCGAGATCGGGCTCAAAGTAGAAGAACTCGGTTACGACCAACTGTGGGTGTACGACCATTTTCATAACGTGCCCAAGCCCGCCAACGAAGCCGTCTTCGAAGCTTGGACCGTGATGGCGGCCATGAGTCAACTGACTACACGCATTCGCCTCGGCCAAATGGTGGGATGCAACTCCTACCGGCATCCGAGCTTGCTGGCCAAGATCACCTCGAACATCGATGTGATGTCCGGTGGGCGTCTGGATTGGGGCATTGGGGCCGGGTGGTACGAGCACGAATACACGGGTTACGGGTTCCCGTTTCCCGCCCCGAAGGACCGTATTGGCATGCTGCGCGAATGCGTCGAAATCGTAAAGTCAATGTGGAGTCAACCTTCCACCACCTACAACGGGAAGTACTACCAACTCGACGGAGCGCAATGCGACCCGAAACCGCTCCAGCAACCGCATCCGCCGATTTGGATTGGCGGCGGGGGAGAGCAACTCACGCTTCGAGTGGTGGCCAAATATGCCGACTGTTCCAACTTCGGCGGCACGCCAGAACAGTTCGCCCACAAGTGTGAGGTGCTCAAAAATCACTGCAATGCCGTGGGCCGCGACTACGACGAAATTCGCAAAACCTGGGGGCCAGAAATTTTCGTGCGCCAGACCCAAGCCGAGTTACCAAAAACGCCGTCGAGTATGACCTCACGCACGATGGACGAATGGAAGGCATCGCACCTCATTGGAACGCCGGACCAAATTTCTGAGCGCATCGAGGTCTATCGAAAACTTGGCTGCGGCGGTCTCACCTCATGGATGCCCGACTACCCGTCTACCGAATCCCTCGAACTCTTCGCCACGAACGTCATCCCTCACTTCCGCTAACTCCGAACCGTGACGGGCGACCATGGTCACCTCGAGTTAGTGAATCGGAGAGATCAGATTGACCGTGGGAAAGTACGTGCGATAGCGCGATACATCGCGCGTCAAAAGCGAAAGTTGGCTCACAGCAGCGTGTGCGCCAATAAAAAAGTCAGGAAGCGTTGCGGCCTTGCTTCCGCCGCGTCGGCGATATTCGGCGTGTGCTTTTCCGGCCAGAAATGACGCCGACCACGGCAACGGGAGTCGTTGGAATTCGGCGTGTCGAAGTGCATCGTCGAGCACCTCAATCGCAGCAAAATTGACTGACACCTCAGCATAAATAATCGGGTTGATGAACACCGTGCCCGATTCAATTGCCGTGGCGACAGCTCCCGATGACCATGAGTACCACCGTGGATCATCGGTGAGAATATCGAGTAGAGCGTTGGCGTCGACAAGCGTCCCGATTGCCATATCTTATTCGCCTCTGGTGAGCGCCATGATTTCGTCGGTGGTCATGTTGCCTTCGCCGAGCCCTCGCATTCGCTCCACTATCTGGCGTCCACGACTGTTTGTCGTCACAACTTTTCGTACGACGATCGCTCCGCCATCCTGAACGAATTCGACCTCAGTGCCCGAACCGATGCCGAACGCATCGCGGATGTCCTTCGGGATTGTTACCTGACCTTTTTCGGATACTCGCATGGTAGGAATCTTACCATTCCTACCCCTACTTTGGGCGACATTTTTTACACGTAGTAGCGGAAAACGACTTCGGCAATGCAGCTGGGCTTGGGAGCGTCTTTGACCTGGAACAGGAATTCCATGGTCACCTGCGCCCCGCCGGCGACGTCTTCGACGCTGAGCAATTTTGCGCCCATGTTTAACTCTGACCCGACCGGCACGGGCGACGGAAACCGCACTTTGTTACAGCCGTAGTTGACGCCCATTGCCATGCCTTTGACGGCCATGATCTGAGGGCTCAACGTCGGCCCGAGCGACAGCGTGAGATAGCCGTGGGCAATCGGGCCACCGAATGGGCCGGTCTTGGCGCGCTCGACGTCGACGTGAATCCATTGATGGTCGCCGGTGGCATCAGCAAAGGTGTTGACCATTTCTTGAGTAATAGTCATGTATTCGCTGTAGCCGAGATGTTCGCCTACGAGCGCTTTGAGTCCGTCGATACCGTCGATAATTTTGGTCATGGCGCATCTTGCCAGGCCGCATAACGCGAGGTCGAATGGCGCCTCACTCGGCGGAAGAATTATCGTCGTCGAGCGCCAAGTTCGACGGGGGATGTGATCGCTCGTCCGGCAGCCAACTGGCCGCAGGCGGCGTCAATATCGGTACCTCGTGTGCGGCGCACGGTGACATTGGCGCCGAGCGATTCGAGTGATGAAGCGAAACGGGCCACTTGCTGTGGCGACGTGCCGCGCACCGCGTAACCAGGCGTGGGGTTCAGCGGAATCAAGTTGATGTGGGCCCCGAGCGAGCGGGCGTAGTCGGCCAGTTCGCGAGCGTCAGAATCACGGTCGTTGGTATCGGCGATGAGCGCCCATTCGAAACTCAAACGTCGACGGGTCGCCTTGACGTATTCACGACAGGCGTCGGCCAAATCGCCGAGCGGATAGCGTTTGTTGATCGGCACCAACTCGTCGCGCAGTGTGTCGTTGGCTGCGTGCAGCGACACGGCCAAGTTGACCGGTAGCGATTCCTGCGTGAGCTTGCGAATGCCCGGAATGATGCCGACGGTCGAAATAGTGAGATGCCGCGCCGAAATACCCACATCACCGTGAATCTTGTTGACGGACGCCCACATTCGGTCGTAGTTGGCCATGGGTTCGCCCATCCCCATGTACACGATGTTGCTGACCCGTCGATCGCGGGCTTCACGTTGGGCTCGAATGATTTGCTCGACGATCTCGCCGCTGGTGAGGTTCCGTTCAAACCCGGCTTGCCCAGTCGCACAAAAGCCGCACGCCATGGCGCAACCAGCTTGCGTAGAGACGCACACCGTGGCCCGGTCGGGGTACAGCATGAGCACGGTTTCGACAACAGCGCCGTCCACCAGACGCCACAGCCATTTGGCTGTATCACCGCTATCCGACACAGATTTGGTGACCTCGGTCAACGCCATCGGCGCTCGGTCCGACAGCTCGTCTCGTAGCGATTTCGGAACGTTGGAAATTTCGCTGGGAAACTTGGACTGTTTGTACAGCGCTTGCCACACCTGATCGAGGCGGTACCTCGGCTGCCCGTCGAGGAGATCTGCGAGTTGCCCAGCATCCAGGTCGTACAACGACAGAGTTTCAGGCATGGGCACCACACCAGATTACAAACTCACGAGCACCCGGGCGCACACCCCAAGTTGGAGTGTTGCTTTGTGCGTTTAGACTGCAACACAATGTCGTCCGGCGCCCCACACCATCACACCACGAGCGATCACGCCACCAATCATCCAACGGGCATGCGCAAGGCTCATCATCGCAACGTGCAAGGTGGCGCCGCTCGGGCCGCCGTGTTCGGCGCCAGCGACGGCCTTCTGACGAACGTGAGCTTGATTTTGGGTATCGCAGCGAGCAACGTTTCCGCGGGCACCGTGCGCACCGCGGGTATGGCAGGGCTGGTGGCTGGCGCGGTGTCGATGGCGGCCGGTGAGTATGTGTCGGTGAGCGCGCAACGAGAATTGATGCAACGCGAACTTGATATTGAGCGCCGTGAGCACACTCGAAATCCAGAGCTTGAAATCATCGAACTGGCCGAAATCTATGAGGCTCGCGGTGTGCCGGCCGAGCCGGCTCGGTTGGTTGCTGAGGCCCTCATGAAGGATCCGGAGCTCGCCCTCGAAGTACATGCCCGTGAAGAAATGGGTATCGACTCCCGCTCACTGGGTTCGCCGGTGGAGGCCGCATCGTGGTCGCTGGTGAGTTTCGCGATCGGCGCATTTTTGCCATTGTTGCCGTGGTTGTTGAGTTCTGGCACAAAGGCCAAGTTGTGGTCGATTGGTTTGGGCGCATTGGGTATTGGCGCGATTGGTTTCGCATTGGCAGGTTTTACGGGACGAGCTCGGTGGCGATCGACAGTGCGTCAGCTGCTGATTGGCGCCGCCGCCGCTGGATTCACGTATCTCGTTGGCCACTTCATGGGGGCCAACGTCAGCTAGCTGGAAGGTTGCGCAAACAGCACATTGGTGTGCGTTAGCGCGAAGCCCATCGAGGTGTACAAACGCACTGCTGCAGTGTTAGTGGCATCCACGTACAACATGCCACTACCAACGCTGCGGGCGTAAATCGACGCCAAACCGGCCTCCGTGAGAGCACGGCCCAAACCCTGACCATGGAATACTGGATCGACAGCAATAACGTAGATCTCGCCGACCTTTTCGACGCTGTCGGTATGGATTTTTGTCCAACAGAATGCTGCCAATTGACCATCGATTTCGTGCAACAAAAATCCGTTTGGATCAAACCACGGCTCAGCGATCCGTGCCTCCAAGGTATTGGGAGTCCACATGCCCTGCTCGGGGTGGGACGCAAACGCTCGGTTGTTGACTCGCAACCAGTCGCCATTGTCGACGCCGATTTTGAATGGTCTTGTGGCGACTACCGAGTGGGTCGCCACGGGGAGCGCAACACGCATTTGCAGCAACTCGCGCACGGGATCGAAACCTACGGATGCCGCCAGATCAACCTCGGACGCTGACGGGTCCATTACCCACCATCGCACGGCATTTCGGGTTTCCTCGATGGTGACGCGCAGCAACGCAGACTCAACATTCAACGTGTCATCACCCACCGAAAGTATTTGCAGCGTGGTCGTTTCGCCTTGGAGCGAGTGGTGGGCATAGCCGATGAGCCGGTCGCCTTCAAATGCCAGTGCGCCCCGGGCGGCGCCGGCGTGCAACTCGGCCCAAAAGTCATCCGACAACCCGCGATGGCCGCTTTCGGCATCCAATCGGGAGATGGCGTCTACCGTTGCCATGTCAATGGGGAAATGGCGTTCGACTCGGATCATCAGGTTGAGCCTACGTGTAGCGTCGAGCGGCAATGGGTACTCCACGCACACCAAAAGGCCGAGCGAATGCGATCTTGGCCATCCTCAAAGAAGACTTCCCGATCGCCATTTGTGAATTGGACCATCGCAACGCGTACGAATTGCTGTCCGCCACCATCCTGTCGGCGCAATGCACCGACGTGCGGGTCAACCAGGTGACTCCGGCTCTCTTCGCCAAGTATCCAACGGCATACGATCTGGCCGCCGCGAATCCCGAGGAGCTGGAGGCCATCATTTTCCCAACCGGCTTCTTCCGAGCCAAAGCCAGAAGCTTGATTGGCATGGCCGACGCCGTGGTGAACCGTTTCGGGGGCTCCGTGCCCAGCGCCCTCGAGGATTTAGTCACATTGCCTGGCGTTGGCCGCAAGACAGCAAACGTGGTGCGCAGCGTAGTGTTCGATCTGCCCGGGCTGCCGGTCGACACCCATGTTGGACGCTTGTCCAACAGGCTGGGTTTGACGACTGAGGAAGACCCCGTGAAGGTTGAAATGGTGCTCAACAAGTTGCTTGCCCCGGTTGAATGGGGAGCTTTTAGTTTGCGTCTCATTTTGCACGGACGTCGTACGTGCGCGGCGCGGTCACCAAAGTGCGGCGAATGTTCGATGGCCCACTTGTGCCCAAGTAAGACAGCTCAACCGGCAATTGCGAAAAAATATAAAATGGCAGGTGCTGCCGGTAAAAAAGCGTCGTCGTAGGAAATGTCATAGCTAGAAGCCATTTATTGCTGAATTGTCAGATAGTGCCAGAAACAAATCATGAAATGATGGTAAGAAACGTACAAAATCTGTCGCCAAATGCTTGCTCAAACTTCACGAGATGTTTATCATGGTGGTGCAAGCAGGTACCCGCCACCTGGTTTGCGAGATGTGCATCGAGATCCGCCGCTTGATGCCATCACGTGATGGAGCCGCCCCTCGTGGGCGGCTTCTCCGTTTTTGGGGCCGGTGCATCCGTTTTTAGCGAACCGTGATCGAATATTCAAAGCTTGTGAGCAGCAGCGAATTTTTACAGCATGGTCATGACTTGTTCGAGTTTGCGCATGGCGGTGTTGAGGCCGCGTTCGGCTTCGTACATTCGTTGGGCGCAGTCGTCTCGTTTAGCGCTGGCGAGTTGGTTGGCAATGGTGGTGATTTCCCGAGCGAGATCGCTCACAGTGCTGTGCAGCGACGACATGCGCCCAAGGTCGATGGGCGAAGGCGCGCGAGAAGTCATAAAGGTGTGTCTAGCGGATCGCCCGCCACGTAACGTGGGCCCGAATGAAACGCCCGCTGCCCAGCCCCCGTGAGTCCGTGATGATGATGGAGGGCTACCACTCGCCGCAACTCGATGTGCGAGTGCGACTCAACACTAACGAGTCGCCGTTCGCTCCGCCTGCGGAGTGGGAGCGTCGACTCGCCGAATCGGTAGGCGATCAACACTTTCATCGCTACCCCGACCGTACCGCTCAACGATTGCGAGGGCGTATTGCCCAGCATTACGGCGTTGACGCTTCGCAAGTGTTCGTGGCCAACGGGTCCAACGAGGTGTTGCAAACACTGTGCCTGAGCTACGGCGGTCCGGGGCGAACGGCGCTCACCAGCGAACCCACATACGCGTTGCATGCGCACATCAGCCGGATTTCAGGAATGGACGTGGTGGAAGTGCCCCGTGACAACGATTTCGCCACTGATGAGGGTGCTTACCTCTCAGCGCTGGAGTCGGCCGAGGCACCACCGGCGTTGGCATTCTTGTGCACGCCAAATAATCCGACGGGTCGCGTCGAATCACCGCAGTTTGTGCGGGCCGCGCTGGACGCGGTACCCGGCTTATTGGTGGTCGACGAGGCCTATGGGCAGTTCGCGGCGTGGAGTGCGCTGGAGTTGATTGCCGATGACGTACCACTGGTCGTGGTTCGCACGTTTTCGAAAACATGGTCCATGGCCGGCGTGCGGCTCGGCTACCTCGTTGGACCGGCCGCTGTTGTGGACACCATGTACAAAGTGGTGCTGCCGTACCACCTGGATTCGCTCAAACAGGTCGCCGGTGAGTTGGCGCTGGACTACGAAGATGCTATGCGCCAACGAGTTGAAGCCCTTGTGGCCGAGCGCCAACGCATCGCTGGTGGGCTAGCGCTGCTCGATGTCGACCAATGGGAATCGGGCGCAAATTTTGTGTTGTTTCGCCCCCGGTCGATTGACGGCGCCGTGGTGTGGCAACGGTTGGTTGACCGCAGCGTGCTCGTGCGCAATTGTGGCAGTTGGACGCGACTCGAAGGCTGCTTGCGTGTCACAGTGGGCACGCAACAGGAAAACGACGAATTTCTCACGGCTCTTGCCGCCGTGCTTCATAGCACGCTATACACAGAAAACCCAGGGTCATGACTAACGAGACTCCTCGCGTTGCTACGCGAAATCGCGACACCCAAGAGACAAAAATTGCTTTGCGCATCAACATCGACGGCGATGGCGTTCACGCCATCAACACGGGCATTCCGTTCTTTGACCATATGTTGAACCAGCTTGCCAAACACGGCAACATAGATATCGATCTCACCTGCGACGGCGACCTTTCCGTTGATACACACCACACCATCGAAGACTGCGCCATTGCACTCGGCGAAGCCTTTCGAGAGGCGCTCGGCAACAAGGCGGGTGTGCGTCGATTCGCGTCGGGGTTGTATCCGCTTGACGAGGCGCTGGTCGAGGTCGCGCTCGATTTGTCGGGCCGGGCATTTTGTGTATTTGACGTGCCAATGCCTGAGGTGTTGCCGCTGGGCAACCCACCATTTGATCCCCAACTCGTCGAGCATTTTTGGCAGAGCTTTTCGAACGCTGCGGCCATCACATTGCATATCCGTCTGAAGACGGGGCGTAACGTACATCACATCATCGAGGCCTGTTTCAAAGGCGTGGCCCGCTGCATCCGCGACGCCGTGCGCATCGAAGACGACAAGATCCCCTCGACTAAGGGCGTTCTGTGAGCGCCGTGAATGGCGCTCGAGAATTTGTGAGCGCCGTGAATGGCGCTCGGGGGTGCTCGCAGGTGAAGTTGGCGATTATCGACTATGGCATTGGCAACTTGCGCAGTGCAGAAAAGGCGCTCCAGCGCGTCGGTGCCGATGCCCGCCTTACGAGTGATCCCTCGGATATCAGCGCCGCCGATGGTGTCGTCATGCCCGGCGTAGGAAATTTTGGCGCATGCATGAACGCGTTGCGGCGAGACGGCCTGGACGAAATCGTGCATGCCGTAGTGGCATCCGGCGTGCCGTTTCTGGGCATCTGTGTTGGCATGCAAATGCTGTTTGATACGTCGGTCGAATCGCCAGATGTGCCCGGCCTCGGCATCATCAACGGCACCGTCGAGTTGCTGCCCGACACGGTGAAGCGCCCCCAAATGCAATGGAATCAACTGCACTGGGGAGCGAATAGTGCGCTCGCTCAAGGGCTCGAAGCCGAGCCATGGGTGTACCTCGTGCACTCGTATTACTGCGTGCCGTCTGACTCGACCACGATCATCGCGACCTGTGACTACGGCGTGGACGTGGCATGCGTCGTGCAACAACGCAACGTGACTGCAACGCAATTTCACCCCGAGAAATCAGGGACTATGGGTCTGGCGATTTTGGCCAACTGGACTCAGTCAGTCAAGGTTGCATAGCAGTGGATCTGTATCCGGCAATTGATATTCGCGGCGGCCAATGTGTGCGTCTACGTCAAGGCAACTACGCCGATGAAACGGTGTACGCCGCCGACCCGGTCGCCATGGCGGTGTCGTTTGCCGACCAGGGCGCAACGTGGGTTCACGTAGTGGATCTCGACGCGGCCCGGTCGGGCGACCCGGTAAATCGGCCCATCGTGGCCGCCATCTGCGCGGCCGTCAGCGGCCGAGCCAACGTGCAAACCGGCGGGGGAGTGCGCACTGCTTCGGATGCAGAAGCGCTAGCGAGAGCTGGCGTGAGCCGGGTGGTTATGGGCACCGCCGCCGTTCAGAAACCAGAACTCGTGACGCAAGCGTCGACGGTGGTTGATGTGGCCGTTGGGCTCGATCATCGTGACGGTGACATAGCTGTGCACGGCTGGACGCAAGGCTCCGGCTTGTTGCTCACCGACGCTCTTGGGATGTACCCCACCGCAGCCGCGTTTGTGATCACTGAAATCGGGCGAGATGGCATGCTCACTGGCCCCGATGTCGAAGGGCTGCGAGCTGCCGTAGCGGCCACCAACATCGCCATTATCGCCAGTGGTGGCGTGAGCGTGTTGAGCGACCTCGGGGCCCTCGGAGCGATCACCGAATCTGGCCGCAGACTTGCTGGAGTGATTGCCGGCAAAGCCATCTACGAAGGCCGATTCACGGTCGAACAAGGAGTAGCAGCATGCGCGTTGCTCGGGTAATTCCATGCCTCGATGTGACCAACGGGCGCGTTGTCAAAGGCACCAACTTCGTGGGCCTTCGTGACGCCGGTGACCCCGTCGAGTTGGCCATCAAGTACGACGCTGAAGGCGCCGACGAGCTGATTTTTTTGGACATCACTGCGTCGAGCGATGGCCGCGCCACCATCGTCGACATGGTGCGCCGATGTGCCGAAGAAGTGTTCATCCCCTTCACTGTCGGCGGCGGTATTCGTGCCGTGGAAGACGCCCGTACGATGTTGCGCGCCGGGGCCGACAAGGTCAGCGTGAACACCGCCGCGGTGCAGCGCCGCGAGCTGATTGCCGAGATCGCCAGCGAGTTTGGCACCCAATGCGTCGTGTGTGCAGTCGACGCCAAACGCGTCGCCGGGTCGCCCGACAGTGCACCGCGGTGGGAGGTGTATGTGCATGGCGGCCGCACCCCGACTGGCATCGATGTCGTCGAATGGGTCACGCGGGCTGCCGCTCTCGGGGCAGGAGAAATATTGCTCACGTCTATGGACACCGATGGCACACGAGATGGATTCGACGTGCTCGTCACTGCGGCAGTGGCCGATGCGGTCAACGTGCCGGTGATTGCGTCGGGAGGCGTGGGCACATTGCAACACCTGGCTGACGGCATCACCATTGGTCGAGCCGATGCAGTGCTCGCAGCATCGATTTTCCACTTTGGGGAGTTCACCATTCGAGATGCCAAGTTGGCCATGGCCGGCGCGGGAATCAAGGTGCGACCAGCGTGAGTAAGTCAGTGAAGTACTACGGCGGTATTGCGCTGGTGGTCGTCGCCATGGTGGTAATGGCGCTGGTATTGCGCCACGGGTCCGCCTCCTCGAAGTCGACTAATACCACTAAGACCACCACGACTACCCACGTGGCAGCGTCGAATTCAACCAAAACAAACAGTTCTACGACCCGGAAGTCGACCAGCAAAACAACGGCGGCGCCGGTGGCCAGCGGTGGCGAGATCGTAGTGAGCGACCTGCCCGCCGAAGCTCAACACACGCTGGATCTCATCGCCGCAGGGGGCCCGTACCCGTACTCCCGCGACGGTGTGGTGTTTTCGAATTTCGATGGACACTTGCCGATACAAAAGTCGGGTTATTACCACGAGTACACGGTGGTGACTCCGGGCGAATCTGACCGTGGGGCACGCCGAATTATCACAGGGAAAAACGGTGAGCGCTACTACACGAGCGATCACTACGCGTCGTTTGCCGTCGTTGTCGAGGGCTGACCGATCTGGCGTGTCGCGTAACCTACGACCGTGACTGAAACGCCCAACGACTTTCGTAAATCAGGCCCGGACGGGGGCGACGGCAAGCTGCCGATCAAGATGTTGAACGACCGCATTTTGGTCCACATCCCTGAAAAAGAAGGCGAACGACGTACCACAGGCGGCATCCTGATTCCGTCCACCGCGCAGATTTCCAAGCGACTGGTGTGGGCCACGGTCGTCTCAGTCGGTAGCAATGTGCGGTCGATCGAAACTGGTGATCAGGTGCTCTTTAACCCAGAAGACCGTTACGAAGTCGAGGTGCGCGGCGACGACTACATCATTTTGCGTGAACGTGACATCCATGCTGTAGCCGCCCCCCGCCTGGAAATGGGCAGCACCGGTTTGTACCTCTAGCCGTAGGATGGCCGCATGTTGACGACCCCCATTGCCGCCACAGACGATCAACTCGCCGCCGTAAAATTCAACGAGCACGGGCTGGTGGCAGCAATCGTCCAAGATCACACCAACGGGCAAGTTCTCATGATGGCGTGGATGAATGCCGAGACATTGCGGCAGTCGCTCGACGAAGGCCGAACGGTGTTTTGGAGCCGTAGCCGTAGCGAAGTGTGGCGAAAGGGCGACACGTCAGGCGACCGCCAGTTCATTCGTTCGGCGAGCTACGACTGCGACGGCGACACGTTGTTGTTTCGAGTGGATCAAGAAGGCCGTGGAGCGTGCCACACCGGCGAGCGGACATGTTTCTACCGCAATTTCGGGCCCGAAAACATTCAAGGCGCGCCATCGTGATGGTGAAACCGGAGTTCGACGAATTCGTAAAATTGGCTTCGGAATTCACGGTGGTGCCGGTGTGGACGGAGGTGCTGGCCGATCTGGAAACACCCGTGTCGGCATTTGCGAAACTCGTTGGAGACCAGGCAGGATTTCTGTTTGAATCGGTCGAACACGGAGAACGCTGGAGCCGATATTCCTTCGTAGGGCGTTCCCCGCGCGGCACGCTAGTGAGCCGGAACGGCATTCTCACGGCCACTGGCGATGTGCCTGCCTCGGTGCCACTCGATCAGGGCGCGCTGGCCGCGCTGGATGAATTGCTGCGCGTTTACAGCTCGCCAACCCTGAAGGACCTACCACCGCTGCAAGGCGGCGTAGTGGGCTACCTGGGCTACGACATCGTGCGCGAGGTGGAACATCTGCCCAACGTCCCGCTCGACGATCACGGCACGCCTGATGGCATCCTGTCGATTATTGGCAGCCTGGCCGCCTTCGACCATTGGCGTCAGCGGGTGTATCTCATTGAATCCACGGTGGTGCCCCCAGACGCCTCCGAGACCGAATTGCGGGGCCTCTACGATTCGGCTCGGGCCCGCATTGCTACCCAAATCAGCGCGCTCGGGCAGCCGCTCCCGTATGAGCCCGTCGAGCCGCCGGTGCCCGGTGAACGACCTGACGTGCGCTCGACTATGGGTACGTCAGGCTATTGCGCCGCCGTTGAGGTAGCCAAGGAGCACATTCGGGCTGGGGACATTTTTCAGGTCGTGTTAGCGCAACGGTTTGACTTTGACCTTGATGCCGACCCGTTCGACGTGTATCGGTCACTTCGGCAAGTGAATCCCAGCCCATATATGTATTTTGTTCGCAATGAAGAAGTGACTCTTGTCGGCTCATCGCCAGAGCCCATGGTGCAACTGCTCAACGGGAGAGTGATTTCACGGCCGATTGCCGGCACTCGTCGGCGCGGCCTGACTGACGACGACGACCGACGCCTCGCCGGTGAATTGAAAGAGCACCCCAAGGAAATTGCCGAGCACGTAATGCTGGTCGATTTGGCTCGCAACGACGTGGGACGGGTGGTGTCGTTTGGCACTGAGAAAGTCGACGAGATGATGACGCTGGAGCGCTACAGCCACGTGATGCATCTCACATCGCAGGTCTCTGGTGAGCTCAAACCGGGAAAGACGCCAATCGACGTGCTGCGAGCCACGCTGCCCGCCGGCACCGTTTCGGGTGCGCCCAAGGTGCGGGCTATGGAAATCATTGATGCGCTCGAACCCACCAAGCGCGGGCCGTATGCCGGCGTCGTCGGATACGTCGACTTTTCAGGCAACGTGGATACCGCCATCGCCATCCGCACCATGGTGGTGCGAGGCAATCATGCCTCGGTGCAAGCAGGAGCCGGGATCGTGTTTGACAGCGACCCGATTGCTGAAGACGATGAGTGTCAACGTAAAGCTGCGGCGCTTTTGGCTGCCGTACCCGCCGCACGACGCATGACCGCCAGCCGCCGCGAGGGCCCGGTATGAACGGGCCGTATAGCGATTGGCCCCATGACCGAGTAACGGTGACAGGCCCTGATGCGGTGTCGTTCATGCAAGGTCAAGTGTCCCAAGACGTTGCTGGGCTCGCCGTTGGCGCGTCGGCGTGGTCGTTTATTTTGGAGCCAACGGGGAAGGTGTGCGCCCTGTTTTTGGCCACCCGCGTGGCCGAAGACTCGATCGCCTGCGACATCGATTCTGGGTATGCCGATGTACTGGTAGCACGAATCAATCGCTTCAAAATTCGCATCAAGGCCGATGTCGTTGTCGAGTCACGCGGCGACGTGCTCACGGCAGATTCCGAGACTCGTCGCATCGCTGCTCACTGGCCGGCCATGGGTTCAGAGCTCAACGACTCGGTAATTCCCGGCGAAACCGGGATGATAGAAGTCACGGTAAGTTTCACCAAAGGTTGCTACACCGGTCAAGAACTGGTAGCCCGCGTTGACTCACGGGGCGGAAATGTGCCCCGGCATCTTCGGTACGTCGAAGCGTCAAGCGACCTGGAGCCCGGCACCGAACTCCTGGCTGATAGCAAAAAAGTTGGAGTGGTCACGTCATGTGTTGATGGCGCCGGGTTGGCGTACCTTCACCGTTCGGTGGCCATGCCCGCCGAACTTGCTACCCCAGCGGGCACAATCGTACGGGCCCAGGAGATTGCGCGTTAGGCCGGCGGCAGTGCGTCGGCCATGCTCGGTTTCGACAATCGAAGCGTCATTCTGGCGCCACCCAGCGGACCGATTTCTGCGGCCACGGTGCCGCCCATCGCTTCGACCAATTCCTTGACAATTGCGAGGCCGAGCCCTGAGCCGTTTTCGGTTCTGGTGGGCGTGCGACTGGCGACATAGAGCCGCTCAAACACGTGCGGCAAGTCGACTTGTGTGATGCCGGGCCCGTCGTCGTCGACGGTGATGGCAACGCCCAGCGGCTTGGGCCACACCGCCACGATCACCGTAGTTCGAGCAAACTTCATGGCATTCTCGATCAGATTGGCGAGACATTGCGCTAGCCGGTCAGCATCCGCCGACGCGATCGCTTCGGTCACGCCCGGGTCGATTTGAGCCACCAAATTGAGCTCCGAGGCGGCCGCCACGGGGGTCAGAGCGGCAACGGCGTTGTTAACGGCAAGCACGACGTCGGTCGGTTTGCATACCAACTTAAAACGATTGGCATCCAGCTTGGCGAGATCCAACAAATCTCGCACGAGACGATCAAGGCGATCGGCCGACGACACAATCACTTGGGCCGCCGCTACGTGATCGGTGGCCGCCCCATCGATAATGGCGTCGGCGTACCCACGAATTGACGTGAGCGGCGTGCGTAAATCGTGCGAGACCGACATCAAAAACTGTTGCTCGAGCACCCTCGATCGTTCGAGCGATTCGGCCATGACATTGACCGATGAAGTCAGCGCGTGAAGTTCTGGCGTGCCGTGCTCTCCGTCGTCAGCAATGCGCGCCGTGAGATCACCTGAGGCAATGGCCGACGCCACCCGACCGGCCTCGGTGATGGGCCGGCTGAGCCGTTTGGAAATCGCCAGCGCCAAAATGGCCGCGACGCCCAGCGTAAGAACACTGGCAAAGAGGAACCATCGCACGGGTAGCCCGACGCCAGCGTTGATGCGTCGACTCAGAATGAGGACCGCCTTGGTCTGATTGCGGGTCACAGGCACCGCTGCGTAGGCCACCCGCGCGTTTGAACCAGACACCACCAGACCCTGACGAAAATCGTCATTGGCCAATGCGGGCAAATTGACCCCATCGGGAAGCTGCCCCTTGAGACCCGTTTGTGTGAGTTCGAATATGTCGAGCCCATCGGCGTTGATCGACTTCTTGATGACGGCAAGAAATGCCAACTCCTGACGAGCGTTCAGCTTCGAAATAGCGGCCACCATTGAGACCGCTTCTCTTTTGACGTCGCGCTCGGTGGCCCGCCGAGCGGTGAGCCGCGTGAGTACGAGAGTGCCGAGCCCGGCGAGTACGAGCGCGGCCATGACCGTGCCCAGAATGGTGATGAGCAGTCGACGTCTCATCCGAATCGGTACCCCACGCCCCACACGGTATCCAGCGGCAGCGCTTCGCCCAGTTTTCGACGGAGCTGGCGCACATGCACGTCAACCGTGCGCTCGTCTCCACACCAATCGGGGCCCCACACGGCGTCCAGAAGTTGTTGGCGCGACAACGCCAATCCCTTGTTGTCGCATAGGTAGGCGAGCAGATCGAACTCTCGTGTGGCCAGACTCACCGGCTGGCGGGCGGCCTTGACTTGTCGCCCGGCGATGTCGACTTCGAGTTCTCCAAAAGTGAAGGTTGTCGGCGACGTCGTCGTGGATGGCCCTTGGGCTCGGCGCAAAATTCCCTTGACGCGCGCCACCACCTCTCGAGTCGAAAATGGCTTCGTCACGTAGTCGTCG
This sequence comes from Acidimicrobiia bacterium, assembly GCA_043782545.1. GTDB lineage: Bacteria > Actinomycetota > Acidimicrobiia > Acidimicrobiales > JBBRKR01 > JBBRKR01. The sequence goes on along the minus strand of JAYWAI010000381.1, from coordinate 1,153 downwards.
GCGCCCAACTCGAGACCCAGCACTCGATCTATTTCGTCGTCACGTGCCGTGAGCATCATGATCGGAATCCCGGCGGTATGCGGTTGATTTCTCAGCGCCCGACACACATCAAACCCGTTGAGTTCGCCAGGAAGTCCAACGTCCAAAATCACCAATTTCGGCGCGTGATCTTTGACAGCTTGGAGGCCCCGTTCGCCGGTGGGAGCCTGGATAACGCGATAGCCCGCTTGGCGCAAATACATGTCCAACAAATCGGCAATGGCCGGGTCGTCCTCGACGACAACAATCACATCGTTCATGAAAGGACCAGTGCTGGTACGTCGTTCATGAAATGCTCGGGCCGCTATGGTTTCGCACATGTCGAAGGTAACGTATCTCGACCGCATAGTGGCGGCTCATCGAGCCTCGGCGATGGCAGATACCCGCTCGATCGACGACTTGGTCACCGATTGCGGCGACGCGGAGCCTGTCAGACCCTTTGCTGGCGCATTGAGGCAGTGTGCCGACAAGGGCGAGATGGCAGTGATCGCAGAACTCAAACGCAAGTCACCATCAAAGGGTGTGCTGGCGAGCGATCTGGATCCCATATTGGTGGCCGAGCAATACCGTGCTGGGGGAGCGGCGTGCATGAGCGTGTTGACTGACGTCGATTTCTTTGGCGGCTCGGTGGCCGATCTACAAGTTGCTCGAGCCGCTTGTGGCCTTCCGGTGATTCGGAAAGATTTCACCGTCAGCGCCAACGACGTCGCCGACGCCCGACTCATGGGTGCCGACTGTGTGTTGCTCATCGTCGCCGCTCTCGACGACGCCGAGTTGGCCACGTTCGCTCAAGTCGCCAGAATCGTGAAGATTGACGCTCTGTTCGAGATCCACGATGAGCCTGAACTCGAGCGGGCGTTGCGAGCTGGTGCCTCGCTAGTTGGCGTGAACCAACGCGACTTGGTGACGTTCGAGGTCGATCATGTCCGTGCCGAACGCATGGCGGCCAAAATTCCCGACAGCTGCGTGAAGGTTGCTGAATCCGGCGTGCGCGATGCAGCCGACGCGCAGCGACTACACGATGCCGGATTTCACGCGGTGCTCGTCGGGGAAACCCTCATGCGGGCGGAAAACCCAGCCAGTGTGGTACTAGCGCTCCGAGGGATTGCGTCGC
>JAYWAI010000380.1:0-3795 GCA_043782545.1 Acidimicrobiia bacterium | reverse complement strand
GTCGATGCAGATGTGGCACGATCCGGGCAGCTTGAGGTTTCTGGGGACCGTTTCGACAATGCCGTCGAGTGCAGCCAAGAGCCCATCGGCGAGACGGTCGCGCAACGCGCTCACGCTGGCGTTCACGACCTCGCGAGACGAGTCGGTGATGCGAAACGCTTCGGCCAATCCAACAATGCCGGCCACATTCTGGGTACCGCTGCGTAACTCGCGCTCCTGTCCGCCGCCGAGCATTTGGGCGTGCGGGTCATGGCCGGAGCGGGCCACCAAAACGCCAACGCCTTTTGGTCCGCCAAACTTGTGCGCGCTCAGCGAAATTAGGTCAGCGCTGCGAGCCGCTTCACGCAAGTCGAGCCACGCCGCGGCCTGCACGGCGTCGGTATGCAGCGACGCTTTTGGCGCACATTTCTTGAGCGTTCGACGCACCGAATCAAGGTCGTTGATGGTGCCGACTTCGTTGTTAGCCAACATCACCGACACGAGTTGCGTGGCCGTACCGCATGCAGCTGCGAGCGCGTCGAGATCGACTTCGCCAGTGGGCAACACACCAACAATCACCCCGCCGAGGTGCTCCACCGGGTGCAACACCGCATGATGTTCTGTGGCCACGGTCACCACCGCGCTCCCAGCACCGCTCCCAGAACGGCCCCCAGAAACCCGCCCCAGAATGGCGAGGTTGTCGGCCTCTGTTCCCCCAGAAGTGAACACCACTTCACGCGGTGCGCACCCCACGATTGAGGCCACCAGATCACGCGCTTCGTCGATCGCCCGCCGCGCCACACGAGCCGCTGGATGCCCGCCCGATGGGTTGCCAAAAGTGGTGGAATACACCCGCATCATGGCTTCGATCGCCGACGGATGCACCTGCGTGGTAGCAGCGTGGTCGAAATAGGCAACGTGTTCTGGGGTGTCGACACGGGTCATGACCCCAGTGTAGGGGTGCATGCCGATTACGGTTGACGGCTGAACGCCCGGCAATCCGATTGCCCCGTCGCCATGGAGCCCACTCTGAATACGCTCGCTGCCCGCGCCAAAGACCGAAATCCCCTGCCAGAAGGCACCATCGCCGTGGCCGGTGGCATCGCCATCAACGGCCTGCTCGCCTACCTGTTTCTGGCGCTGCCGAAGAAAACCGGTCGTCTCGGTTCGGCGCAATACAGCGGCCTTACGACTCTGTGGCTGCTGACCTTTCTGGTCGCGCCGGGCTTCTTTTTGCCCATTGAACAAGAGGTCGGACGAGCCCTGTCGGAACGACTCGTCAACAAGCTTGGTGGGCGACCCGTTGTGCGCCGGGCCGGGATCTTGGCCATGGTCACGTCGGCAATTTTGGTGGCGGCCAGTTTCGGCGCTGCTCATCCGCTGCTCAAAAAGGCGTTCGACCACGAATGGCTACTGCTCGTCGGGTTCGCCATGTCACTCGTCGGGTACGCGGCTTTGCACCTCACCCGAGGCGTGTTTTCGGGCACTCGTCAATTCGCCAACTACGGCACTTTGATGGCTGGCGAAGGCGCCGTACGGCTCCTGATCACCATCGTGCTGGTGATCGTCGGCGTGAAGACCGCGGGGCCATACGGCATTGCCGTGGGCGTCGCTCCGATGTTTGCCGTGGGTATTTCGCTCATGCGCAGCCGCCCGTCACTCGAACCCGGGCCCGAAGCTGAGTGGGCCGAAATCACTGCCGCGTTGGGATGGCTCATTCTGAGTCAGCTGCTGGCGCAAGTGCTCGTCAACGGCGCGCCCCTGATGGCCAAGCTATTAGCGAACGGCAAAGCCGAGTCAGCGCAAGCCGGCAACTACGCCTCGGGTTACATCTTGGCCCGCGTGCCGCTGTTTATGTTCCAAGCAGTACAGGCTGCGCTGCTGCCGAAGTTGGCCGCGCTGGCGACCGCTGGCGAACACCAGAGTTTCAAAACAGGGTTGCGCAAGTTGCTCTTGGCCGTCGTCGGCATCGCCGTGGTCGCCACGTTGGTAGCGGGCACCATCGGGCCGAGCATTCTGCCGATCATCTTCGGGAAAGACACTCACCTGAGCCATCTCAATTTCGCCATGTTGGCCCTCGGCTCGGCAGCGTTCATGGGTGCCACGACGTTCGGTCAGGCGCTCATTGCGCTGCAGGCCTACGGTCGGGCCGCTGTCGGTTGGGGCACTGGCGTGGCAGCGTTTTTTGGCAGTCTGCTACTGAGCCATGACTTGCTCTTCCGGGCGTCACTCGCCTTTGTGATCGGCTCCCTGGCGGCCACAGCAACGATGTGGGTGCTGACCAATACGCGCTTGGCCAACGGCAGCATCCCCGAGAGCGATTTCGCTCTCCATGACGCCCTGGCCCACGATTTCCCCGACGGGGTGTAAGTCGTCGCCGATGAGCCCATAGCGCGGGTGAGTCCGTAGCGCAGCCGCGGATTAGTGAAGCGCGCCAGCCACGATGGGACCGTTGAGCCGAAGGTTGCCAAGCGAGCCGAAGAACCGGCCATTGCCGTACGTAAACAAGCCACCGTCGCTGGCATACAGCGTGTACCCGGCACCGTTGGGTGTCGCATACATGTCGAGTACCGGTTGGTTGAGCGCTATCGCGCCGGCTGACCCACGAAACACAGCATCGCCGAACGTGAATACGCCGCCGTCGCTGGCAACTAGCCAGTAGCCATTACCCGATCGTGTGGCGGCCATGCCGACTATCGGTTTTTGAAGAGCGAGGCCGCCCGCCGAGTTGTAGAAGACAGCGTCACCGAATGCGAAAATTCCGCCGTCACTGGCCACTAGCCAGTAGCCCAACCCGGTAGCGCTCCGGGCTATGCCGACCACTGGTTTGTTGATCGACGAGCCGCCCATCGAGCCGTAAAATCCGGCGTCACCGAACGCGAAAATGCCGCCGTCGCTGGCCACCATCCAATACCCCTGGCCACTGGGCGTCGAGGCAATACCGACCACTGGTTTGTTTAATCGAGTTGCCCCCATGGAGCCATAGAATCCGGCGTCTCCATAGGAAAATATGCCGCCATCGGTGGCCACCATCCAGTAGCCGTTGTGCGTCGGCGTGGCGGCCATGCCAACAATCGGGGCGTTCAGGGGCGCGGCGCCATGGGAACCTTTGTAAGGCGCATCGCCAAACGAAAAGATGCCGCCATCGCTGCCGGCGAGCCAGTTACCCGCACCCGTCGGCGCGGCGCCGAGCGAGAAATTGGCGGTCAAATTCAGGGGAGTACTCGGCGTCGTAAGCGAGTGTTTCAGCGCACCGCCATCGCTCCAACTCATAAACGTCGCAATGCGACTTTGGGCGTCAGATTGGGTGGGCGCAATGACCGTCACGGGCAGCCCCTCCCATGACACCACACCCGTTGGCGTGACATACGTAAAGCCATTCACATTTAGCCGCAAGCCGCCGGGCGACGATCCCAAATTGAGTGCGACCTTGTGCGGTGTGAGCGTTTGGGTGATTGTGCGGCTCAAACCTCGAGAGTCGCTCACCGTCAATGAAATCAACAGATCGCTCGAAGCTGCGGCTGCGAAATCTTCCGGACTCGGAGCAGTGAAAGTGAGATCATTTCCCGTAAGTGGCCCGAGGAACGGATGCGTATGCGAGTCATGACGTCGAGTGATTGTCCACACCATTCTCGACGCCGGTACCGCGCCACCATCTTCCGCGTCAGTGGCCGTGTCGCTCAACGTGATGGTCTGCCCAACCACGAATTGCAAGCTGCTCGACGGCGAAGTGATGTTGACGCTCGGGGGCGTATTGCCGGGATCCATGCGCTGCGTCACTGGCGCCGAAGTGGCACCGTGATTGTCAACAACGGT
>JAYWAI010000379.1:0-3804 GCA_043782545.1 Acidimicrobiia bacterium | reverse complement strand
GTCGGCGCATTTCTCGACGTCGTCTCCTGGCACGATCATCATCGTGGCCGCCACTTCGAAACGCTCAGCCTTACTGGGGTCGCCAGCCGCCGTGAATCCCGAAGCAAGTGCGTTGCGATAGAAGGCGTCTTCCTTCGGCGAAAAAAACAACGGCAGCCAGCCGTCACAAATTTCAGCCGATAGCGCCACATTCTTGGGGCCCTCTGCGGCTAGGTAGATCGGGATCGAGCTACGCAGTGGGTGCACTGTCGACTTGAGCGGCTTGCCCAAACCTGTGCCACCGGCGAACGGCATCTGGTACTGCTTGCCATCATGGGCCACTGGTTTGTCGCGGGCGATGATAGCTCGCACGATGTCGACGTATTCGCGAGTGCGTTCCAGCGGCCGCGGATAGGGCTGGCCGTACCAGCCTTCGACGACTTGGGGGCCAGAAGCGCCGAGCCCCAAAATAAATCGTCCGCCCGAGAGATGGTCGAGTGTGATGGCGGCCATTGCGGTGGCCGCCGGGGTGCGGGCCGACATCTGAATGATCCCCGTGCCGAGTTGGATATCTTTCGTCGACGCTCCCCACCATGCCAGGGGTGTAAGTGCATCTGAGCCGTACGCCTCGGCGGTCCACACCGACGAGAACCCCAGCCGATCGGCTTCGATAACTGCCTCGGCCGCGCCGACCGGTACGCCAGACGACCAATATCCAGTGTTCAATCCGAGCTTCATGGGGGGCCTTTCGAGCGGTTAGGCGAGTGCGTCAGCCAACCTTACCGCCGGGCGTCCGAGTGCCTCAGCAACTGGCGCCAAGGTGACGGCTCCGCCCACGCAATTCACGCCGAGCGTCAAGGCTGGGTCGCGGCGAACGGCTTCGACCACTCCGTGCACGGCTACTTCGATTTGATACGGAAGTGTGGCGTTGGTAAGCGCGTACGTGGAGGTGTGGGGCACTGCTCCGGGCATATTGCCGACTGCGTAGTGGATCACACCGTGCAACTCGTAGACCGGGTCGGCGTGCGTGGTTTCGTGGACTGTCTCGATGCAACCACCTTGGTCGACGGCTACGTCGACAATGACTGCGCCGCGTTTCATGGAGCGCACCATGTCGTCGGTGACGACTACGGGAGCGCGGGCGCCCGCGACCAACACGGCGCCGATGACCAAATCGGCTTCGGCAACGGCTCGCTCGACCGAACCGCGGTTCGAAGCCATAGTGATAATGCGGCCCCGATGGATTTGATCGACATACCGGAGTCGATCCAAATTGCGATCCAGCAACACAACTTCCGCTTCCATGCCAGCCGCTATCCACGCCGAATTCCAGCCCACATTGCCCGCTCCGAGCACTACGACTTTGGCGGGCCGAACCCCCGGTGCGCCGCCCAGCAACACGCCGCGACCGCCGTTGTGGCGTTCCAAAAAGTGGGCACCCATTTGGGGTGCCAGACGCCCAGCGACTTCGCTCATCGGAGCTAGGAGCGGAAGCGAACCATTGGCGAGTTGCACCGTTTCGTACGCCAATGCCGTGGTACCCGCGGCCAGAAGTGCGTTGGCAACTTCGGGGTACGCCGCCAAATGAAGGTACGTGAAGAGTGTGAGATCACGGCGCAGAAATTCGAATTCGGATACATAGGGTTCTTTGACTTTGACGACCATGTCGGCGGCCCAAGCATCGGCGGCGGTGGGCACGATGGTGGCGCCGGCGGCGACATACTCGGTATCGGAAATCGAGGAATTCACCCCGGCGCCAGATTGCACCAGAACGTCGATGCCGGCCCGTTCGAGTTCGCGGACCCCGTCGGGTGTCATGGCCACACGGCCTTCTGATGGCTTCACTTCAGTGGGTACGCCGACCGTTTTCATCGCTGCTGATGCCATTGAATTCTAACCTCCGAGTGATGCGCTGGCTTCTGTCAGCACGGTGTGCAAAACCTCTCCAATAAACGCGAATTCTTCTTCGCCGCAGACCAGTGGGGGAGCCAAGGTAATCACTGGTTCGCCGCGGTCGTCGGCCCGACAATACAGGCCCAGCTCCCACATCCTCGGCGAAATCAAACCAGCCAGCAACCGTTTACCATCGGCGTCGTCGAAAAGGGCTTTGGTGGATTTGTCAGGGGTGAGTTCGATGGCTCGGTAGAAGCCGTCGCCGCGAATTTCGCCCACAATGGGCAGGTCGGCCAGTGGGGCCAGCGCGGCGTCGAATGTGGCCTTGTGGGTGCGCACATTGTTGAGCACATCGAGCTCTTCAAATAGGTCCAGGTTGGCCATTGCCACAGCGCACGACACGGGGTGGCCACCAAAGGTGAGCCCGTGCATAAATGAAGCATCATCGGTTTCGATAAACGGGCCGGCAATGCGGTCTGACACGATCACGCCGCCCAGGGCCGCGTACCCAGAAGTGACACCTTTGGCGAAGGTGATCATGTCGGGCTGGTAGCCGTAGTGATCGGCGCCAAACACTTCGCCCAATCGGCCGAACGCGCAGATCACTTCATCGGAAATTAGTAGCACGCCATATGTGTCACAGATCTCGCGAACTCGTTCGAAATACCCGGGAGGTGGCACGAAACCGCCACCGGAATTTTGCATCGGCTCGAGAACCACTGCAGCCACGGATTCGGGGCCCTCCATCAGTATGCGATCCTCGATGTCGTCTGCGCATCGCAACGTGCAGGCACTCAAATGCGCACAATCGCGGCAGCGATACCTGTACGGCGTGGCCACCTTGACTGCCGGTGGCAGCAAGGGCTCAAAGGCCCCCTTGATCGACGGAATGCCGGTAACGGCCAGGGCCCCCAATGTGGTGCCGTGGTACGCCAAATTACGGCTGATGACCTTGTGACGCCCCGGTTGGCCAATGGCCTGAAAGTATTGCACCGCAAGCTTCCACGCCGATTCAACGGCCTCAGACCCACCCGTAGTGAAGAACACACGGTTCAAATCGCCAGGTGCCAATTTGCCGAGACGGTCAGCCAACTGGATTGCGGGCTCGTGGCCAAAGGTCCACAGTGGAAAGTATGCCAGCGTGTTGCTTTGCGCCGAGGCGGCGGCCGCTAACTCTGCTCGACCGTGGCCGACCTGCACGACGAAAAGGCCGCTGAGTCCGTCGAGGTATCGCTTGCCATGCTGATCGAAAATCCAGGGCCCCTCGCCCCGGGTGATGATGGGAATTTCTGCTTTTTGCTGAACTCCAAGAGGAGTGAAATGACCCCAAAGTGATCGTTTCGCGGCGGTTTGTAGGTCAGCATTTGCCAGCAATATCTAGCGCACTCCCCAAGTAAAGGCCTGTTTATACAGGCGTAGATATACGAATGTTTCGGTACTTCGTACGCCGGGCAACGAGCGCAATTTTCCGTTCAAAAGCTCCAACAACGCCGAGTCGTCCTCGACGACTACTTCGACCATCAAGTCGAAGGAGCCAGCAGTGAGCACCACGTATGACACTTCAGACCACGAACCCAGCGTTTCGGCCAGTGACACCACATCGCCTTCGGTGCGTACCCCGATCATGCCCATGCGTTTGAAACCCAGTGCCATGGGGTCGGTGACAGCGACCACTTGCATAGCGTTGCCGTCAAGTAATCGTTGCACGCGCTGGCGCACCGCGGCTTCGCTCAAGCCAACTGAGTGACCGATACGCGTGTAGGTGCGGCGGCCGTCTTCTTGGAGCTGTTCGATGATTGCTCGGTCGAGATCGTCGACGGTGAGGTCAGTGGCGCGGGCGTTGGCCATCGTGGTGCTATTGGCCCGTTTTGATCATGACGTGCTTGAGTTCGGTATAGGCCTCAATGGCGTAGATCGATTGGTCTTTGCCGA
>JAYWAI010000378.1:0-3818 GCA_043782545.1 Acidimicrobiia bacterium | reverse complement strand
TGCTTTGCAACGGGCCGGAGTTGTCGTGGCCGCGGGCGGCGACAATTTACGCGATCCGTTCAATCTGATGGGTCGCGGTGACCCGTGCGAGACGGCGTCGTTGCTGGTGAGTGTGGCGCATCTCGGGGTCGCCAATGCATTCGACATGTGTTCGGCCCGCGCACGAGCCGCTCTGGGTGTTGAGCCCGTCACGCTCGCCATTGGCGATCCAGCAGAACTTGTCTGCGTTGGCGCGTCATCCTTGGGCGAGTTTCTCGCTTCGGGTATTGCGGATCGGTGGACGTTCCATCGCGGCGTACGCGTCTGTAGTACCAATACGCAAACAAAATTCATTTTATAACGAGCGTTAGTTGGAAACACAGTCTTCACACAAAAGGCTTGCACCCACCATGGGGTGAGCCCCTAAGGTGTGACGGTGCTCCCTGTAGAGGCCACTACGACCCGCCTGGCGTTCTCCGATATCTCGATGACTTTCCCGGATGGGACGGAGGCACTTTCGCATGTGTCCTTTGATGTGAAACCGGGCGAGTTTGTCACGGTGGTAGGGCCGTCGGGGTGCGGAAAGTCAACACTGCTGCGCATCGCTTCCGGTTTGACGCCAGCGTCTGGTGGCTCCGTCGAGATTGATCGTTCGAGTATTGGCTACGTGTTCCAAGACGCGACCCTTTTGCAGTGGCGAAATGTGCAACGCAACGTCGAGTTGCTCGCCGAATTGCATGGCATCAAGAAGCCGCAACGGCAACAACTGGCCAAAGACGCCATCGAGTTGGTAGGCCTCACCGGGAACGAAAGGAAGTACCCGAAACAACTCTCTGGCGGCATGAAAATGAGAGCCTCGTTGGCTCGGTCGCTGGTGTTGAAGCCGGAGGTGTTTTTGTTCGACGAGCCCTTCGGCGCGCTAGACGAGATCACGCGCGAGCGTCTCAATGATGAGTTGCTGGAACTCTTCGCTCTACAAAAGTTCGCCGCGCTGTTTATCACTCACTCGATTTACGAAGCGGTGTTTTTGTCGACCAAAGTGTTGGTGATGAGCGCACGCCCCGGCCGGATTGTGGCCGAATTCGATGTACCGTTTGCTTATCCGCGCTCCCCAGAGCTTCGGTTTGATCCTGCCTTCGCGGAGATCAGCGGCCGGGTCTCTCACGCCCTTCGCGAGGCCCACGAATGAGCCGTGGCCTCGAAATGATTGCGACAAGCTGGTGAGCGTTGTGACCAAGGAGTTCGACGCCAAGCGCACCATTCGGCTCGTGGATTTTCTGGGTCCGGTCGGGGTTTTCGGTTTGTTTGTTGGCCTTTGGTACTTAGCTGCATACCAGTTGGTACCCCACAATTTTGCCCCCAATGGCACCATCATTCTGGTGCCGCCACCTCATCGGTTGTGGGAAGATATGGGCAACCAGTGGCCCGTAATTTGGCGAGCCACGCTCTTGACCGCCAAGGTGTCATTGCTTGGTCTGTCGCTCGCATTCGTAATCGGTGTGATTTCGGCTGTCACGATGAGCCAGGCACGGTGGATAGAGAAGTCGTTTTACCCCTACCTCATAGCGTTGCAAGCAGTGCCGATTTTGGCGATTACCCCGCTCATCGGTAACACCTTTGGTACCAATTTTCGGAGCCGAATTTTAGTCACGATCATCATTGCCATCTTCCCCATCGTCTCCAACACGTTGTTTGGTTTGACGTCGGTCGAGCAAAATCAGCATGACCTGTTGACACTCAACGGTGCTGGTCGCTTCAAGCGACTGTTCAAGTTGCAGTTTCCCGCCGCGATGCCATCGATCTTCACCGGCCTGGGAATCAGCGCTGGCCTTAGCGTCATCGGCGCAGTCGTTGCCGATTTCTTCTTTAACCGAGGCGACCCCGGAATTGGCTACCGAATCGTGCTGTATTCGAGGGAGCTAAAACCCGGTCGCATGTTTGTTTCGTCGATAATGGCGATCATTCTCGGCATATCGATTTTCGTGTTCTTTGAGTTTCTCAAAAAGCGCGTCGTGGGCCATTGGCACACGGCCACACGCACCAACAACTAGATCTCCCACCCCCAACCCAAGGAGTATGCATGATTGCAAAGACAGGCAAGATTCTGTCGCTGGCGATTGCTGGAGCGCTTGTCGTTTCGGCATGTTCTAGTGACAAGAAAGCAGCGACCACAACGACTACCGGCGCAGCCACCACGACAGCTGCAACTGCAACGACAACGGTTGGCGATTCGTCGACCACGACGGCAGGCGGCGCAGTGACGGCAACGCTCAAGGGCGTATGTCCCGACAACATTGTGTTCGGTACCGACTGGTACCCAGAAGCCGAGCACGCCATTTATGAAAACCTCGGCACGCCATACACCGTGAGCAAGGACGCGGGTTCGGTAACAGGCCCCTTCATGTTTGGTGGCAAAGACATGGGCGTTAAAATCACTATCCTGTTGGGCGGCGCCGCCGGTAAAAACAACACTGCCACCGCGGATCTCTACACCAACCCGGACATCTTCCTGGCTATGGTCAGCAGTGACGAAGCCGTGAAACTGTCGGCGTCGAAGCCCACGATTTCAGTGGTTGCCCCGCAAGACAAGAGCCCTCAAGTGTTGTTCTGGGATCCAGCGAGCCACACTGGCAAAACAATTGCCGAAGTGGCCAAAGAAGTCAGCACAGTTCAATACTTCGCTGGCGCGTCGTACATGGACTACTACCTGGCTTCGGGTGTCGTCGATCCCGCTAAGGCCGACAGCTCCTACAACGGTGCGTTCGACAAGTTCGTCGCCAATCCCAAGACCACGATGACACAGGGCTTCGCGACCGCCGAGCCGTACCAACTTGAGCATGACACGGCTCAGTGGATGAAGCCCGTGGCCTACCAGCTGGTGCATGACACTGGTTGGCAGGTGTACCCAGAAGCTTGGGCCACCACACCAGACCGTTTGGCCAAGGCCGGTACCAAAGACTGCCTTAAGAAGTTGGTGCCAATTTTGCAACAGAGTCAAATTGACGTCGTCAAAGACCCTGCTGCCGCGATCAAGGCCATTGTGGACGTCAACACGACGTATGACTCGTTCTGGAAGTACTCCGCAGAAGTTGGTGCGTACTCCATCGAGACGCAGAAGAAAATCGGCATTGTGGCCAACGGCACGGGCGACGGGCTGGGCAGCTTTGACCTCAAGCGGGTCAACGATTTTATAGCCCTCGCAACACCGGTGTACACCAAATTGGGCAACACGCCCAAGGCTGGCTTGAAGGCGGAAGATATCGTGACCAACGAGTTCATCGATCCGAAGATCAAGCTGTAGTACCAATGTGTAGCCGAATGGCCGACTGGGAAACCGGTCGGCCATTCGCATTTTTCGGACGCCACGGAAGAACTCGCAGGTCTGTCAGTCGTTGTAGGCGTTCACATCGAATAGGTACCCATCAGGGTCGATCATGTTTGCAATTGAGCCGTATGATTCCCGCCGAGTCGGGCTCGCCAGGGTGGCGCCAAGCGCGATCAGTTTCGTGACCTCGGAATCGAAATCGACTGGTGCGCACACGAGGTCGAGATGAATGGATCCGGCTGTGGGTTTGCCGCGTTGGACGCCCAAGCGTCGCGTGCCGTCACGGTTTCCGAGCACGATCCATCGGTCGACATCCTCCCGCTCGAGCTCGATGAGATCTAGCGCTGTGCACCAGAATTTCACACAGAGAGTGGTGTCGTGAGCGTTCACCGTTACTAAATCGAAGCCGAGCATTCGCTGACGTTACCCGTCGGTTCCAATTTGATGACATCTACCTATTCCGCTGCGAGTCATCGGGCATGATGATGGCCGGGTAGTTGGAGGAGGGCGTTTT
>JAYWAI010000377.1:0-3829 GCA_043782545.1 Acidimicrobiia bacterium | reverse complement strand
GTTGCCGGTGGGTTCATCGGCCAACAAAATCAACGGACGATTTACGAACGCTCGAGCGATTGACACTCGCTGTTGCTCACCACCGGAGAGCTCGTGCGGGCGGTTCTGCATTTTTTTGCTCAGACCAACGAGGTCCAAACTGGCCGGGACTTGCGTACGAATCACATGTTTCGGGCACCCAATAACTTCGAGCGCGAAAGCCACATTCTCGTATACGGTCTTGTTTGGCAACAGTTTGAAGTCCTGAAAAATACAGCCGATATTGCGGCGCAGCCACGGCACTTTCCAATTGGACAGCTGCGCAATATCTTTTCCGGCCACCCAAATGGCGCCAGCGTCGGGATGCTCTTGACGAGTCAACAACCGCATCAACGTCGACTTGCCACTGCCCGACGGCCCGACCAAAAACACAAACTCGCCTTTGGGAATATCGGCGTTGCCGTTGCGCACAGCGACCGTACCGTTTTTGTACGTCTTGGTGACGTTGTCAAGCTTGATCATGCGTGTGGCTGTACCTTCCATCGACCGCCCGGGTCGCCCGAAACCCTAGCAGCGCCCTACTCCCCGACTGCGTCGTGTTACCTGGCCGACTCCATCGGGGCTACTCCCCGACTGCGTCGGCTCCCGAGCGCACCCAGCGCAGGTATGACTCCATGAACTCGTTCAGGTCTCCGTCGAGCACGCCGGCCACGTTTCCAGACTCGTAGCCTGTACGAAGATCTTTCACCATTTGATACGGCTGCAAAACATACGACCTCATTTGGGAACCCCACCCGATTTGCGCTTGCCGTCCTCCGGCAATTCTGGCCAGTTCAATCAGCCGGTCCTCTTCCGCCTTGGCATTCAAAATTGCCTGCAACTTCAACATGGCCTTGGCCCGGTTTTGCAGCTGACTGCGCTCGTCTTGGCACGTCACCACCACGTTGGTGGGTATGTGCGTAATGCGAATCGCCGACGAGGTTTTGTTGACGTGCTGACCGCCAGCCCCGGAGCTCCGGTACGTATCTACTCGCAACTCTTTCTCGTCGATGGTGACATCCCCATCTTCATCGAGGGCCGGCCACACATCAACCGCAGCGAAACTGGTTTGACGCCGGGCGTTGCCATCAAACGGGCTAATCCGCACCAGCCGGTGCGTGCCGCGCTCTGCGGTCATCAACCCGTAGGCATACCGACCTTTGATGGTGAATTCGGCCGACAAAATGCCGGCCTCCGTGCCTTGGGATACGTCATCAACTTCAACTTCAAACCCACGCTGCTCGGCCCACCGGGTGTACATCCGCAGCAACATTTCTGTCCAGTCCTGCGCATCCACACCTCCGTCTTTAGCGTTCAATCGGCAAATGGCGTCGGCGGCATCATGCGGGCCAGTAAACAAGCTGCGCAACTCCAGCTCGGCCAGTGTCGAATCCAGAACGGCCATGGCCGTTTGGATCTCGGACTCTTGGGACTCGTCGTCCATCTCGCGCGCCAGCTCGTGCAACACCTCGGCATCATCCATGTCACGACACAACCGGTCGTACACGTCAAGGTCCATTTTGGCGTTGGCGTATTCGGCGTTCATCTTCTTGGCTCGGTCTTGGTCGTCCCACAAATCTGGCCGGGCGACTTCGAGTTCCAGCTCTGAAAATCGGTCTCGGGTCGGCGCGATGCGCAGATATACCTCGGCATCGTCCACCCGTTTTCGCAGCGCGCGAAGATCATCGGTGAAGTCCCGCACGAACTACGCCTGACCGTGGCAGAGTTTGAACTTCTTGCCGCTCCCGCATGGGCATGGGTTATTGCGTGGCGTCTTGTCCCACTCGCTCTTCACCATTGGTTGCTGCTGCGCCGGCTCTGGCTCTTCGTCATCTTCGATGACTTCGGCTCCTCGTACACCGGCGCTTGTCAACGCGGCAACCGCACCCGTTGGCACGCTCGACGGATCGTCGGCCGACGAATATTGCACATTGCGAACGTCGGCCGCCGACTCTTCGTGGACGACTTGCGCGTGCATGACGTACTTCACAAAGTCTTGCGAAATGCCGTGCATCATCATGCCAAACATGTCGTACCCCTCGCGCTGCCACTCCACCAGCGGGTCTTTCTGACCCATCGCCCGCAAGCCAATGCCTTCTTGCAAATAGTCCATCTCGTAAAGATGCTCAAGCCATTTCTGATCGATGATGCGCAACATCACTTGGCGCTCGACTTCCCGAATTACTGGGGGCGTCAACTCGGCTTCGTGACGCTCATAGTGCGCCATACCGTCGGCCATAAGTTGCTCGTACAGCGCGTCCGTCGAAATGGATGTCATGAGGTCGTCTCGATTGACGCTCAGAGGCCAATTGGTCGACATTTCGGTGACTAACCCGTCGACATCCCACTCTTCGTTGAAGTCGGTGACACAATAGGTCTTGATCGTCGAATCCACGGCGTCGCGTAGCGCTTCGATGGCTGCCTCTCGCAGATCAACGCCATCGAGTACTTGGTCGCGACGACGATAAATTACCTTGCGTTGCTCGTTGAGCACCTCGTCGTACTTCAGCACGTTTTTGCGGATCTCAGCGTTGCGTTGCTCAACCGTATTTTGTGCCCGCTCAATAGCTTTGGACACCATTTTGGCTTCAATTGGCGTGTCGTCGGGAAGCGCTTTGCCCATCACCCAGCTCATAGCGCCGGTGGCAAAAAGTCGCATCAACTCATCTTCGAGACTGAGATAGAAACGACTCTCGCCGGGGTCGCCTTGACGCCCAGATCGACCACGCAACTGGTTGTCGATACGGCGACTTTCATGCCGCTCCGTGCCCAGCACGTAGAGCCCACCCAACTCGCGCACCTTGTCGCCTTCTGCCTTGCATTCGGCTTTGTAGTGCTCGACGAGTTCGTTGTAGCGGGTCATCGCGGCAATGCGAGCCTCTTGAAAATCTGGCGGCATATCGCTCAACGGCATCGACAGCGCGAACTCGTCGATCAACACATCGGCACTGTGACCTTCGCTCAACACCGCTTGCCGGGCCAGGCCCTCAGGGTTGCCGCCCAACAAAATGTCGACGCCTCGGCCGGCCATGTTGGTGGCCACGGTAACCGAACCCAAACGACCTGCCTGGGTCACGATGATGGCTTCACGACTGTGCTGCTTAGCGTTCAACACCTCGTGACGCACGCCGCGCCGGGTCAGCAGTTTGCTCAACTTCTCGGACTTTTCGACGCTGACAGTACCGACCAACACCGGTTGGCCTTGTTCGGCCCGCTCCACGATGTCTTCCACCACGGAATCAAATTTGGCGTCCTCAGTCTTGTAAATGAGGTCGCCGCCGTCGAGACGTTGGATGTCGCGATGAGTCGGGATCGGCACCACGTTGAGGGCATAAGTGCCGGCCAATTCAGCGGCCTCGGTCATCGCCGTGCCGGTCATGCCGGCCAATTTTTTGTACATGCGGAAGTAGTTCTGCAAGGTCACGGTGGCCAGCGTTTGGTTTTCTTCTTTGATTTTGACGCCCTCTTTGGCTTCGACGGCTTGATGCAAGCCCTCGCTCCAACGACGCCCATCCAAAATGCGACCGGTAAATTCGTCGACGATTTTCACTTCGCCCTGTTGCACGATGTAGTCCTTATCGCGCTTGTACAGCTCTTTGGCCTTGAGTGCCGCCGACAATTGGTGCACCAAATTTTGTTGCACTTCGTCATACAAGTTGTCCAGGCCCAGGCCCCGCTCTACCTTTTCGATGCCTTCTTCTGTGACGGCCACGATGCGCTTTTCTTCGTCCACGTCGTAGTCGACGTCACGGGTCAATCCCCGCACGATCGACGCAAATTTGTAGTACAGCTTGGCGGCATCGGCGACACG
>JAYWAI010000376.1:0-10150 GCA_043782545.1 Acidimicrobiia bacterium | reverse complement strand
TGAAGCATTCTCCGACGTAGTTGTGTCACCCAAAGGTGCATTCGCCACCACCATCGAATTGCAAGGAAAAGATTGGGCGGGCGCCTGGAGCGTCACGCCAATTGGCGCGCCGCAATTACCCACGAGTGCCAACGACATTCGTAAAGCGCGCACCCGCCAAACAGCGGAGCGTTTGCGCGTTGTCCGCACGCGTAACAACCCACTGATTGCTCGGGGCTTGACGGCCCGCGCCCGCATCCATCACTTCGGCACGGTGCTCGACGATCTTGGTGGCGTCGCCGCGGCCGTGGTGGTCGCCGTCGTTGTTGGTTCGTTGATGTCTGGTCGCCTGCCTATTCACACGAATTGGCAGATGTTCGCGTTGTTGGGCATCCCATCGGTGTTGCTGGCCAATGTCGCCCGCGTTGCCATGACTCGTGGACGTATCCAACCGTTGTCGATGTCGCACCTGAATATTGAACAGATGGACATTTCCGTCGGCGCGCTGCTCAAGTCGATGGCGCCCACGCCCGAGGTCGGCAAAATCGCCGGGCTCAGCGAGGCTGGTGATCTGGGCGGCATACAAATGTTGAGCGTTCGCCCGGTTGGCGCATTCGCCGCCGTGGCCCTCAATGTCGCGTTGCTCACCCGCGCTGGCTCGGCAATCTTCCACGTCGGTCTGGCCCGTGCGGCTCGCAGCACCGAATTGCTCACGTTGGCGCTCGGATTGGTGACATTGGTGCCGATGTTGCGTGGGCTGCAGGTGCTCGTTCGCACTCGCCAGTTGCGTGCCGCTCGACGCGTCGACGTGTCGCTGGCGGCCCGCCTCGGGAATGCCACCACTCATGTTCGCGACCTATCGCCATTTGGTGCAGGGGTCGTTACTCAAGGCTCGTTCTCCGTTGGCGATACTGCTCCGTTGTCCTTTGCTCTTCCGGGCCGTTCGACGCCGGCGACCCTGGATGCAGTCGTGCGTTCGGTTGCTCAGCTCTCCAATGGCACGAGCCGTATCGGTGTGTCATTGAGTGCATCGGATCGGTCCGCACATGACGATCTCACCAAATACTGGGCTACCACTTGGGCCACGAAAGCCGCCCGCGTCACCGAAGAAGCCGCTGTCACAACCTTCGCTGCTCGCGGCGCGTTCCGCGTCAACTCGGGTGCCAATCGTGTCGTGCGTTTCGTGTCGGCATTCAGCCTTTTGGCCACGGGTATGGCGGCATTGCCGCCGTATAACCCGGCCTCGGCAGCGGTTGGTCCAAACCTCACTTTTACTAAAGACGCTCCAGCCACTGTGCTCTATGGCAACACGGCTACCAACACGCTCAAGGCGTGCAACGGCATCGGCGCGCAGACGGTCTACAACGCCAGCTTTCACGACGTATTGCCAGCAGGTGTCACCTACGTGTCGGGCACTCCGGCACCCGAACTGATTTTGTCCAACAAGCCAGCTGCGGGCCAGACCACGCTCATTTGGAGCAACGTCAACGACATCCAACCGGGGTCATGTACGTCGGTCTCCTATGTCGTGAAACACGACACCAGTGAGGTGGCCAATTCCCCAACCTACGTTGGCTTGAGCTATGTGAACTCTGCGGACGTGTACACCAACACCGATCCGCGTTACATCCCGAAATTCGACGGCAATGGTGCCTACACAACTGGTTCCACCAACCAAGCTTCATCGACGGCAACAACGAAAATTATTCCCATTATTCTGACCAAGGTGGAGCCAAGCCCTGAGGCGGAATTGGTGCGTGGTGTTCACAACCATGAAACCACCTACACACTCACGCTCACCAACAACAAGATCAAGGCCACCAACAACACCGTGGTCGACGACTACATCCCCGCCGCCATGGAATTCCTGGGCTGTGGCACGGCGGATCACTCAGCATCTGGCTATGCCGAGTACCCGGGTGCCGGCCGTTTGGACGTGACCACAACCGACCTTTCCGCTCCGGATTGTTTAGCTCCCGTGCTCGTCGAAACAGTGCAAAATCCCGCTGGCTATGCGCCAGGTATTTACACCCATATTCGTTGGAATTCCGGCAACATGGCCGCTGGTGCCGTCAAGAAGATCACCTACCAGGCCGCCATTCCCAACCGTGAGAATGTGATGTTTGCGGCGCCCGTGCCCAATATCAACTGTGGCGCAGCCGCCGATTCGTGTGCGCAAGTCGCCAATCTGGATAACAACACCGGCCCACTCACCTACGAGCCAGGTGGCGAGAACACGATTACCAACAAGGCCACTGTTGGCGGTACCTACACTGGCTTGCTGCCGTCTGGCGTGCCAGCCACCCAAACTTGGGACACGACGCAATACACCGTGTTCGTCGAAGACCTCGCAATTCAAAAGAGCGCCTGCAACGCTGACCAACCCAACCCCCAGAACCCATCAGCGGGCTCTTGTTTGAACGGCGTGCAGTACGGCGGCATCACCACATGGACACTCAATATCGAGACCAGCGAATATCGCAAGAGTGACAAGATCGTGGTGACCGACAAAATTCCCGACGGCCTGGACTACGTGGATGGTTCGTCGAAAATCGTGAGCGGCGTCAACACTGTGAGTCCGTTTGAACCAACAGCCAACAGCGGCAGCGGCGGCTCGAATCCGATCCAAACCATTGCGTGGGATTTCCCGACGCTGCTGGCGGGCAAGTCGATCACACCGACCATGAACGTGGACGCGGTGTACTCGATTGCGTTCCAAACCAAGACCCGCACCGACTACCGGGCGACCGGCAAACCCGTGCTGAGCTTCGACGGCATTACCAACAACGTGGCGATGACCGGCACCTCGACCGTGGTCAAGGGCGATGACAACGCTGGCGCCAAAGACATTCAGGACGTGTCCTCTGCATCGATTTCGTCGGCATGGTCCAAGATTTCCAAGAAGGTGCTCTCGGGTGCGGGATTGCCGGCAATCGGCGGCAAACAGTGTTCGTCTGGGATCACCAACCCGGCCGGAGGCGGTGCCACGTCGGGCATTCCTCGTTTCGCTCCCTACGACGTTGTGTGTTACGACCTAGTAGTCGAATTTCCGTCGGGCATCAAAGTGAAAAATGCTTTGATTTCTGATTTCATTCCACCCAACACGTCGTATCTGGCGTACGCCACGCAGCCCGATCACAACGACACCGAGAGCTACATACTTCCTCCAGTGCCCGCAGTGCCGGGCGCCGAAGTGCCGGTGCAGTGGGCCTTTGGTACCCCGAGTGGGGCGACGCCTCGTTATACCAAGCAGATCGGCTCAAAGTTTCATGTGATCATCGCCACACGCGTGACTGATGACCCCAACCTCAACAACAACTATGACATCACGGCCAACCTGCTCAAGGCCACTGGTCAAGACACCAATGACAACGCCGTGTCGCTACGTGCGTCGGACACCTTCATGGTGGCCGAGCCCGAGTTGCAACTCGTCAAGGGCATTGTCGACATCAAACGCGGAGCACCGCTGGCGTCAATTTCGGGTTACCCCAAGGCTGCGCCGGCCGCTGGCAATGACGGCCACACCGGCGTCCAGAACGACGTCGTGACCTATCAACTCAACGTGCCCAACGTAGGCCCGCAATTCTTAGACGCCAACAACAAGCCCAAGTTGATGGGCAATACGTCCGATCAGATCACCGACGCTTTCAGCGTGACGATCTGGGACAAGCTGCCGGCTGGGCTGACGTGTAGCGAAGTAAGTTCTTTGCCCGCGACGGCGACTTTGGCTGTGCGTTCAGGTGGTACGGCACTCGCCGTGGCACCGAGCGTGACGCTGACATCGGCACCGGTTTGCGCAGCAGACATCATCAAGTTCACGGCCGATCACATTCCTGCTGGGTACCAGTTGCAATACAAATACGATCTCAAGATCCGTGACGATGCACCAGCTGGCAAGAACTACTACAACATTGCTGGCGTTCGTGACTACAACGATCTCGGCAGCAAAGGTGCCGCTCCTGGCGCTGCTGGATCCGCGGTGTACTACCCGGCCAACAACATCGATGCCACGGTGAAAGCCACGAATTCACCCCAGGCCATTGACGATGCCAACATCACGATTCCGAGCGCGTCAATCACCAAGACCCGCAGCACCTCGATCGCTGAGTCCAACAACGCCGCAACAGATCAGGCCACGATTGGTGAGCACGTGCTCTACACCGTGACCTTTACCGTGCCCGCCCACACGTCAATTTACGACGGTGTCGTGAGTGACACGTTGCCCGGCAATGTCAAGTATGTGGTCAGCTCCGCAGTCGGCGCAGTCGTTTCGGCGAAACCGGCGGCCGCTCCGGCATGGGTCATTGCCGATGTTGGCAACGGCTGGAAACTTTCCATGCCCACGTCGTACCAAAACGCCGATGACGTGGATCACGTGTTCAAGGTCACGTTCGATTCGATCGTGCTCGACTCGGCGTCGAATACCCACAGCGTGATTTTCGCGAACAAGGCCACGCTGAAATGGAACGACAAAGTTGGTGGCACCGCACTGGGGAACAAGTCGGCGTCGGTCAACACGACCGTTGTCGAGCCAGCCCCGTCCATTGCTAAATCGCACAGTCCCGCTGGCCCCTTCGGCGGCGGCGATCTAGTGAGCTACACGCTGACGATCTCGAACGCTTCGGGCCGCCCGCCACTGCATGACGCGATCGTGACCGATTGTGTACCGGTCGGGCTTACCGGCGTCACCCCTGCACAGGTCACTGCTCCTCGTACAGTCACCGTCGACACTGGTGCCCCTTGTGCCGCAGGCTTGACCCGAGTGGTGTGGAATCTTGCCGACCTTGAGAGTCGCGATCCAGTGAACCCAGGTAAGGGTTTGCAAGGTGGTGAATCGATCAGCCTTACCTACGTGGCCAAGCTCATCGACCCCGCGGTTGGCGCATCTGATCTCGTCAATAACGCGAAAGTCAATGGCACCTCGATAACCGGTGACGACAAGGGCGAGCGCACCACGTATGAAGCGAAAACGACCGATAAAATCACGGTGAAGGTGCCGTCGATTTCCAAGTCGGTGGCGCAAACCACACTGGTTCCTGGTCAAGTTGCCGACTACACGCTGAAGGTCACTATCCCGGGCAACACCCGCTTGTACGACTCGACCGTGATCGACCAACTCCCCGCCAACATGGCGTTTGAGAGTTACGGCTCGTATGGCTTCCCCGCCAATTTCGTGGGTGACTGCAAGGCCGATGCGGCTCAGACGCACACGATCACACAGGCAGGGCAATCCGCCGGCTGGTTCATTGGCGACATCGTGGTTGGTGCCAAAGAGTGTGTGATGACTGTCACCTACAAGGCGCATGTTCGCAGCGCTGCGGTTGATGGCGACAACTTGAAGAACGTTGCCACGCTGTATTGGAACATCACCGACGAGATCAAGGACAAGACCGACCTCACGATTGCTGGCTTCGATAAGTCACTCGCCGTTGAAGCCAACGTGAAGGTCATTGAGCCAAAACTCACGATCACCAAGGCCGTGAACGATGCTGACAAGATCGTGGAAGGTGGCCAAGGCCTCACGTACACGATCACGATTGGCAACTCCGGCAACGCTGATGCGTTCGACATCGCGGTGAGCGATGTGTTGCCCACTGGATTGGGCACACCGTCCAATATTGGTGGCACGTGTGTGAACTCGACGTCGGGCGTTTACGCCGCTGGTACCAAGACCATTTCCTGGGACCAATTGTTTAACGGCAGTGTTGGCCTCAAGCCGGCTTCGTCGTGCACGCTTACCTACGACGAGCCAGTCGACCCGGCTCATCCCATCACGTGGAAGGACGGCGCGGCACTGACCAACACGGTCGCCATCGACAAGTTCTTTGGTGATCCTGATCATTCGGCCAACAAGGATTTCAAGACGTACACCGGCCCCAAGGCCCAAGAGAGCGTGAAGGCCTATCGTCCGAATTTGGCCATCGTCAAGACCACCGGCAACGGCACCGACCTTGACACCGCTGAAATCGGCAAGGCGTTTGCGTGGAAGCTGCACATCACCAATGACGCTTCGTATGCCACCGCATATGGGGTCACCGTTGTTGACACACTGCCCAAGAATTGGACGTTCAACGCGGTCACCAATGTGACCGCGACGAAGGCCTCGAATCCGTCGAGCTGCAACGTGTCGCCCACGGCCAGCAACACCAATCCGCAGACCATCACGTGGTCCAAGATGTGCGATCTCGGCCCCGGTGGTGTCATTGACGTGACCTTCAACGCCACACCTGGTACTGACGCAGCAACCGACCCTGGCTTGGTCGACAAAGAAGGTACCAAGATCAAACACGTCAACGTGGCGACGGTCAACGGCACCGACAAGGGCGGCTCGAAGTTGCCCGAAGTTAAGGATGATGCCAAGGCAGAGATCAAGAGCGTTGACTTGCAAATCATCAAGACTGACGCCTCGAAAGACAACGACGGCTCGCCGGAATCGGCTGGCTTCACCGTGGGCGTGGCGGGTTATTACTACATGGACGTCAAGAACAATGGTCCCGACACCGAGACCGGCCCAATCACCGTGACCGACACGATGCCGACTGGTTTGACCGCTAGCGCCGTGATCGGCAAGGGATGGAAGTGCACCGTTGCTCCCGGTGGCGCGGCGTTTACCTGTGTTGCCGATGGCCCACTCAAGAGCGGTGTGAACTTGCCCCGAATCACGTTGACCGTTGACGTTGGCGTGAAGGCGTTGAACATCGATGCCAACACTGGTTTGGTGACTAATATCGCGTCGGTCAAGGGCGTCGACACTGATCGCAATCCCAAGAACAACACTGATCCAGAACCCACCCCAGTGGTGCGTTTGAGCGATTTCACCATCGATAAGGCACTAGAAGCCGACACCAGTTTCGTGCCGGGTACACAAGTGAAATACATCATCAAGGTGGCCAACTTGGGGCCGTCACCGGCCACTGGTCCCCTCACGGTGACCGACCCACTACCTGACCGTTTGCGGTTCATTTCGGCCAGCGGGACTGGTTGGGATTGCTCGGCGTCGAAGCCTTCATCTGCTGGCCCGATCCCGGGCACTGCCTCGGCCGCCGGCGCTGGCTACCAAGCCAAACCCGACAACAACGGCTCGGTTTCGTGTACTCGAAATGTGACCGATCTGGGTGTCTCAACACTGGATGCCACCAACTTGCCGTCGATCACGGTTGTCGCCGAAATCGACCCCGGTACTCCCGCAGAGCCGCCAGTACTCAACGTGGCCACCGTGTCGCATCCGAATGACAAGAACCCGTCGAATGACACCAACGATGAGAAGGCGAACCCCAAGCCGACCACCACATTGACTATCGACAAGTCAGACGGCGACGCCACCTTCAAGGTCGGTCAGACCGACGCCAAGTACTACGTGGTGGTCTCGAACAAGGGGCCGTCAGTAGAAGCTGGCCCAGTCGTTGTGACCGACACTCCTCCCGACAATCTCAAGTTATTGGCGGCCGATGGTGGCGAAAATTGGAGGTGCGAAGTGAAGGTCGGAACCGGCTTCACCGTGGCCGACAACGGCACGCTGACGTGTACCTGGATAGGCAAGCAAGTCGACCCCGGCATGACACTTGACCAAATTGTGATCACCGTTGAAGTGGGACCGGGAGCTATTTCTGACAGCCGCCCGGGTGCCACCAACATCGTGACCAACTCGGCCACGGTCACCGGTGTCACCGATCCCAAATCGCATACCGATCCTGAACCGACGCCGGTTATTCCCAAGGCTGCGCTCACCATTGACAAGCATCACGACGAGAAGACAGAGCCATGGGTTGTTGGACAAAAGGGCACCTTCTTGGTGACCGTTGGCAACACGGGCCCCTCGGGTGAATACGGTCCGATTATCGTCAATGATGAGTTGCCCGTTGGGGTCACGTTCGACAGCGCCAAGGGCGATGGTTGGGTGTGTCAACTGCTCACCGGCGTTGGTCTTGGCGTGAACGGCACCGTGAAATGTATTGCCGACCGCCCAGTTACGCTCGACGCAAAAACGGCGATGCTGGCCGCGGGTGACAAGCTGACCGACATCACCATTGTGGTCAACGTGACACCTGACGCCGCACCCAAGGTATGGCCGTCAACGAACACGATTGAGAACACGGCCGACGTCCACGGAGCCACTGACCCTGACAAACATTCAGATACCGACAAGGTGCCGGTGTTGCCGATTGCTGATCTTCAGATCATCAAGACGCACGTTGGTGACACGTTCCAGGTGGGCGACCTCGGCACGTTTACGTTGACGATCAAGAACAACGGCCCCAACCTCGCGGCCGGCAAGATCGTGGTGACTGACCCACTGCCCTCGGGGCTCACCTACGACTCAGCGACCGGCACTGGTTGGACATGTTCCAGCGACGTCAACAAGCTCATCGTCACCTGCGACCATGCTGATCAAATGAAGGCTGGCGAAGAGTCGGCTATCACGCTCAAAGTCAACGTGCTGCCTGCTGCTTATGCCTCCGAAGGGCACATCATCGTCAATACCGCGACAGTGAAAACGCCCACAAAGGATCCTGAGCCGAAGAACGACACGTCAACCGACAAGGTGCCCTCGAAGCCGCTAGTGGACCTCACGATCACCAAAACTCACGTTGGCGACTTCACCGTTGGCTTGCCCGGTACGTTCACCGTTACGGTGACCAACCTCGGCCCGAATCCTCACCCCGATGATCCAATCACCGTGGTGGACACATTGCCGGTCGGTTTGACGTTTGTATCGGCCGCTGGTGATGGTTGGAAGTGCACAAACGCCGCCGCCGTGGTGACGTGCATCCACGCCGGGCCGCTGCTGAAAGATGCCTCGCTCCCCGTGATCACGCTCGTGGTGAAGACGGGCCCAGAAGCCGAGGGCGGCGTGATCAACAAGGCTCACGTATCGACCTCTGTCAAGGAATCCAAGACCACCAACAACGACGCATCTGACCCGATCAAGATAGTGCCCGTTGCCAACTTGGTGCTCACCAAAACGTTGCTCGGCGCTCTCGTAGTGGGCGCCACTGCGCAATGGGAATTGACACTCAAAAACGAGGGGCCGTCGCCAGCCGAGAACCCGTCGGTCACTGACCCCATGCCGCCTGAACTCGAAGCCGTGAGCGCCGTTGGCGATGGCTTTGCCTGCACGGTGGTGCCAGGTTATGTGAACTGTGTACGGTCAACTCCGTTGGCCGCTGGTGCTACTACCAAGATTGTGGTGACCACCAAGGTCATCAAGTCCAACGGCAAGAACATCATCAACACGGCCAGCGTTTCGACGCCGACGCCAGAGACCACGGTCGTTGACAACACTGCGGCAGCCCAAGGTGAACCCACCGAAGTCAAAGCCGCAACTAATACCAACCAGTTGCCACGAACAGGTGCCAACACGCTTGGTTTGTTGACGATGGCTGTTGCCTTTATGGCCGGCGGGTTCCTGCTAGTTGGCACGAGCCGACGCCGCCGTCACGATGACGACGACGATGAGGCGCTCGCCTAAGGCGGCACCGTTTGAGGACTAGCTCACGCCGTGGAAGGTGGCATCACCAAAGGTGAATACGCCACCGTCCACGGCGACGAGCCAGTACCCATTGCCGCTCGACGTGGTGGCTATCCCCGAGATCGGGGCCTGCAAGCTGATGTTGCCGGTGGAGCCGTGGAATTTGGCGTCGCCGAATGCGAAGATGCCGCCGTCTGATGCGACGAGCCAGTAGCCGTTGCCCGATGGCGTGGTGGCCATGGCGACGACGGGTTGGTTGAGTTTGGTGGCGCCGGTGGAGCCGTGGAATTTGGCGTCGCCGAATGCGAAGATGCCGCCGTCTGATGCGACGAGCCAGTAGCCGTTGCCCGATGGCGTGGTGTCCATGCCGACGACGGGTTGGTTGAGTGGCTTGCCGTTGGCTCCGCCGAAGTACTGAGCATCACCAAACGAAAACACCGCGCCCGTCGTGGTGACGAGCCAGTAGCCCTTGCCCGTCGTTTTTTGTGAACTCCCCGCGACCCGGCCGGGTAATGGCGGGTATTCGTAGCTTCCGGCGTTGAGGGCGTCACCGTGGGCGTTGACCCAGCCGGTCGTGCCGTAGAGCCGATAGCCATTGCCGCTGGCCGACGCAGCGAGCCCTTTGGCGTCATACCGAACCTGGTCGAGACCGAGTATTCCGCCGTCGCCGACCCACTCCCAGTGCCATGGTTCTTCGCATGC
>JAYWAI010000375.1:0-10198 GCA_043782545.1 Acidimicrobiia bacterium | reverse complement strand
CCTGGGGCTGAAGCAGGTCCCAAGGGTTGGGCTGTTCGCCCATTAAAGCGGTACGCGAGCTGGGTTTAGAACGTCGTGAGACAGTTCGGTCCCTATCCACTGCAACCGGAGGAAATTTGAGGAAGGCTGTCCCTAGTACGAGAGGACCGGGATGGACGTAGCTCTCGTGTGCCAGTTGTCCTGCCAAGGGCACGGCTGGTTGGCGACCTACGGAAGGGATAAGCGCTGAAAGCATCTAAGTGCGAAGCCCGTTCCAAGATGAGATTTCCCACAGGGTTAACCTGGTAAGGCCCGTGGCCAGACGACCACGTTGATAGGCCGGAGGTGTAAGCACGGTAACGTGTTCAGCCGACCGGTACTAATCGGCCGAGGGCTTGGATTTACAAAATATGCTCGTACTCGCTCTGGAGTTCTCCGAGGGGAAGCGCAATGTGCGCTCCTGCTCGTTGACAATAGGTTTCGGTGGCCATAGCGGTGGGGCCACACCCGTTCCCATTCCGAACACGGAAGTTAAGCCCACCAGCGCCAATGGTACTTAGGGGTAGACCCCTTGGGAGAGTAGGACGCCGCCGGATTTCGAATAACAAATGAGGCCCAGCAATGGGCCTCATTTGTGTTTTTCGGACTATGTTCGAACTCATGACGCGTTTGAGTTCGGGAAGTCGTTCGGTCGCTGGAAAAGTGGTAGTTGTGACAGGTGCAGGGAGCGGAATGGGTCGCTCGACGGCTCACCTTTTCGCTGATGAGGGGGCCAGAGTTGCGGTGACCGATGAGCGAGAAACGATCGTACAGGCCGTCGTAGACGAGATCGTTGACGCACATGGCTCCAGTTCTGTGCTGGGCTTTGTCCTCGACGTCACGGATCGGGATGCGATTAGCCGTACGGTGAGCGAGATCGTGTCGGCATGGGGTGGCGTGGACATTCTTGTAAACAACGCTGGAATCAGTATCGGTCTGCCGATTGATCACCCAGAGCACGGCGCAGCGTGGTCCCGCACTCTGGCAGTCAACCTGACCGCCCACGCGGACATGATTAAAGCCTGCTTGGGGTACTTGAAGGTCAGCAGCGAGGGCGGCCGCATTATTAATATTGCCTCAACCGAAGGCCTCGGTGCCACGAGCGGTATCAGTCCGTATACAGCTGCAAAGCACGGAGTCGTAGGGCTGACTCGTAGCTTGGCAGTTGAGCTGGCTCCACAGAACGTAACCGTAAATTGCGTATGTCCTGGTCCAATCAATACGGGAATGACGATGGCTATCCCAGACGACATGAAAAGGAAGTTTGCTCGTAGGCGGGTGCCGATGCGCCGCTACGGAGAGCCAGAAGAGGTAGCGCACGCGACGCTCAACTTTGCCTTGCCAGCGTCCAGTTTCATGACGGGCGCAATACTTCCGGTCGATGGAGGAATGGTGTGTCAGAACACGTAAGCGCTATCGAATCTCGATAGCGCTTACGTCGAAGGCAGCCGGAGGGTACTGCGGATTCATTCGTTCGAGAGTCTTGAGCAGCGTGGCGGCTACTGCGACGTCGCGCACCCATTTGTTGTCTGAAGGGACGACGAACCAGGGTGCCCATTTTGTGGTCGTTTTGTTGGCGACGTCGCTATACGCCGCTTGGTATTGACGCCACAGTTTGCGGTCCTCGAGATCGCCTGGATTGAATTTCCATAGCTTCGTCGGGTCATCCAAGCGGGCTTGCAGTCTGGCCGCCTGTTCGGCTTTGGAAATGTGCAACATGAATTTTATGACCACGGTGCCTTCGTCGCTGAGCTGCTTTTCGAAGCTGTTGATGTGTTCGAATCGCTCGATCCAACGCTTTTTTGGAGCAAACTTCCGGACGCGCTCAATGAGTAACGACTCGTAGTGGGAGCGATTGAAGACGACAATCTCGCCCCTGGCGGGCGTGCTTTGATGAATCCGCCAGAGGTAGTCATGCGCTAGCTCTTGGCCCACTGGCGCCTTGAAGGAGGCGACTTTGACGCCTGCGGGGTGCAGCGCTCCAACGACGTTTCGAATGACGCCGTCTTTGCCGGATGTGTCTGTCCCTTGAAGGACTACCAGCAGGCTTGCGCTTTGCGCAGCCCATAGTTGCTCTTGTAGCGCAGATATTTGTTCGAGAATTGCCGGTAACAGTTGATTGGCATGCGACTCGTCAGTTATTCCGAGTCGGCGTGACGAGTCCAGAACTGCCAAGTCGATTTTGGCGCCGCTACGCACTCGCAATTTTTCGGGCAGATCGGCGATGAGTTTTTCTGACATACCCAACGGTACAGTTTTCACGAATGGCGCGTTGGCACTAGGTTGCCGCGATGACCGATAGCTCAATTGACCTTGACAAACTCAAGCTTTTTTCGTTCCACGTATTCTCAAAACTAGAGGGCGCAATTACGTCGGGCATGATCTATCTGGGCCATGAACTGGGCCTCTACCGCGCATTGCGAGACGTCGGGCGCCCAGTGTCGGCACTCGAGCTTGCCGAGACAGCGGGCCTCGACAAGCGCTGGGTGCTCGAGTGGGCTCGAAACCAAGCTGCCGCTCACATCCTTGATTCATCCGATGGTGACATTTTCGCTATCTCCGCTGAAGCAGCAATGGTTCTCGCTGATTCGGACGGTCCTGCATATGGCATGGGCATGTTCATGCGGCTGCCCTCCACGATGGCAGCGCTGGAACGGCTTCCGGAATCGTTTCGGTCGGGTCTTGGCTACGATTACGACGCCCATGGTGAGACCGGCGCCGCCGGCATCGAAGTGAATTTCGCACCCTGGTTTCGGCATCAACTCATACCGGTCGGATTGCCCGCTCTAGACGGTATTGTCGATCGCTTGCGAACCGGTGCAATCGTGGCCGATGTCGGATGTGGCGCCGGCGTTGCCGCCTTGACGATGGCCGCGGAATTTCCTCAAAGTGTCTTTCACGGTTACGACATATCACAGCACGCTCTGTCTCGCGCAATAGACAAAAAGGCAGATCAAGGACTCACAAACGTCCATTTCCATGATCCCAGAGTCGAGCCGTTACCGGCTGACAGCTCCATCGATTTGATTACGACGTTTGATTGCCTTCACGACATGACGCATCCACAACGGGTCATGCACGAAATTCGAGCCGCGATTCGCCCCGATGGCGTGTGGTTTGTCGCCGACATCAAGGCTCGCGACACCTACGCTGAGAACGTCCGAAAAAACCCCATGGCCTCGATGATGTACGGCGTGTCCGTGATGAGTTGCATGGCGTCAGCGCTGAGCGAGCCCGATGGTGCCGGGTTGGGGACACTCGGAATGAGTGAGTCGGTGCTAACGGGAATGGCGCACGCAGCCGGTTTTTCTCAGGTGAAAAAACTGGCCATTGATCACGCGGTAAACGCGTTCTATGCAATTCGGGTCTAGACGGCGAAGCGTCCGGCGGTCTTTACTGGTTTAAGAAGCCACGTCAATCATCCCGGTGAACCCGCTGGGTTCGTGCGCTCCAATGACGTACTGCTCTAAAATTCCTTGCCCGATCGACACAGACCCATCGGGGCGAGTCATCGTGACCTCGCTCAGGGCCTGGATGTGAAAGTGCTTGAAGTCGGCTGGGTCACACGCGCTCAAAGCGAACTGCTCTTCGTTTACGTCAAGAGTCCCGTGCCATCGGCCGTGGCCAAACGACGGATGCGTGTAGCCGATTCCCAACATGTAGAACGGGTACAACGGACGGTAGTCCAACGTTGTTATCCCCTCCGACACACGGTGGTGGTGCAACTCAACGCGAGCCGAAGCGGCGTTTCTCGAGCCGGGATCCCACGAGATCGATTGACGAGCGTCACGGAATGTCGTGTGGGCCCCGGCGCCTAGCGGCGATTGGGAGGCGGTGTAGTGCCAACGTTCGCCCGCACCGTTTTCGTTAACACTGAAATGCATGGCACCATCGTCAAAGTTGGTCGGACCCCACAGCCAAAAAAACTGTGATATACCGCCGGGCGCGCCAGTGTTGAGCGCTTCGCCGACAGGACGCACACCCCACGAGCGATCGCGGCAACCCCATGTGTCGCTGTCGGCAATGACATGGTGTCGACCATCGATCTCGATCCAGCCTGACCATGTGCCGAACTGAGTCATCCGTGTGTAGTCAAATATGACGCGATTCTCGAAGGACCAGTTGAACTTGGGCTCTTGAATAGCCGCCGTCCTGGATGTGAACGTGAGTTCCGCCGCGATGCCCAATTTTGCTGTCTTCGTCACCGTAATTCGCAATTTGTGCAGCGGTTCGACGATCTCGACGTTGATCGGACCGACCGTCGTTGTCATGCGATCGAGCGGGGCAATGCCCGACGCATTGACACTGGTTTGCACTCCGTCATTGCCGTCGTGCTCGATCACGCTCAGACTCGCGTCGATCACTTGACGGTTTGGGTAGAGCCCCATTGCTACGGCAAAGAAGAGCGACGAATCTTTGCGGTGACCGTTGAAGAAATATCGGTCGTATCTGTTCGGATCGCTTGATGCCGCATGCGCTATCGGGTCAGATGTCTGGTGGCATGGAAAGTCGTCAAGCGAAGTCAGCATGGGTGGGTTCTACCACCTAGTCGGCTACTAGCCTGAGACGGTGCGCCAAAAAATTTCGGTCACGCCGGCTAACTACCGGAAAGTGACGGTTGTGGCCGCGTGGCTTGTGGCCGCAATTATTGTGACCGGGGCTGCCGTGAGGGTTTCCGGCAGTGGTTTGGGGTGCCCCGACTGGCCAACGTGTCAACGTGGCTCGATTGTGCCCACCTCAGGCTGGCACGGGTGGGTTGAATCGATCAACCGGTATTTTACTGGTTTAGTCTCGCTGGCGATTGCCGTGTGTGTGTTGGGCGCGCTGGTACGGCGTCCACGGCGCCGCGACCTCACGTGGCTATCGCTCGGGCTCGTTCTTGGCGTAATGGCCCAGGCAATTTTGGGTGGTATTACGGTCAAGACCCATGTGCATCCGGCGTCGGTCGCCGCGCACTACCTTCTGTCGATTGTTCTGTTGACCAACGCATTGATTTTGGTTGATCGGGCGTCGCGAGACGATCAGACCGTACGCCGTTGGTCGCGCTCGGGACGGTTATTTGCGCTTGTCATCAGCACCTCGGCGCTGATCGTGTTGCTGACAGGAACGGGTGTGACCGGGTCAGGGCCTCACTCAGGCGATGAGAAGGCACGCCGATTTTCGTGGCTGCCAGCTACAGCGGCGAAGGTTCACAGCGTGGCGGTGTGGGTTTTTCTGCTGGTGATTGTCGGAGTTTCCCTGACGGTGCATCGACAAGGACGACGCCGCGAATTTGAAGATCAAATTTCTTTGGTGCTGGTGGCCATTGTGGGGCAGGGCGCATTGGGGTACATCCAATACTTTGCCGGCGTGCCAGCAGTGCTCGCGCTTGCCCACGTTGCTGGCAGTGTCGCCGTGGCATCGGCGGCGATTCGGCTGGCCCTACATTTCGGCACCAACTCGGGTGCCGCCAATCTGCAGGAGTCGGGTACTAATTTGCCATGGGCTAGCGGCGCAGAGAGTCGCAACCACGAGATAGAAGGCGCACGCAATGGACCACGAACCAAAGTTTGACGAGCGGCAACGAACGACGCTCATCATTTTGGGGGTGCTCGTGGCTCTGACAGCAATTGTGGTGGTGATTGTGTTTGCTGCACGCGATAGCTCGCCCGTCGTTGCGAGTTCGCCTAACAGCAGATCCTCGTCGACAGCGTCGAGTCTTGTGTCACCAGTTCTCACGACATCCACAACGACATTGACGACATCGAGTTCGATCGGCACTGCCGTTACGATTCCAACGACCGGAAGCGGTTCGGCCGTGTCGACGGTTTCGACCACTCCAGCCGGTGCAGTGATCAGCACGGCGGGGGCAGTCATGGCGGCGCCGAAACCAGGAGACAACACGGCACCCTACGACGCAGCCGCTGGGTGCTTGAGCCTGGCAGAGCCTGGTTTCGAGGCCTTATGCGGGGTCGCCCACACCACCGGGGGCGATTTGATTTGGGTGACAGAAAAGGCTACCTCAACACCATTTGGGCGACGAGCCTTCGTATATTCCATTGCGGGTGATCAAGCCACAATTCAGCTCGTCACGCTCGATGACAACGCCGCAAATTTCGTCTCGATTGGTGCTCGCGTGCTTGATCTAACGGGGGACGGGGCCGACGAGATTGTGTTTGGATTTCGATCGATTGGAACGGGAAAATATCTCGATCTGGACATCGTCGGCGGCCAGGCAAAAGTGATTGGACATCGCAGTTTGGACCGTGGAGCGGTTCGCATTACGGGTAACAAGCTTGAGTCGTGGAGCGCGCTGTTCGCGCCGACTGATGCTGACTGTTGCCCGAGTCAAGCCGAGCATTCTGTGGTGCGATTTTCTGACGGAACTTTGAGGGTCGAAGGATTGCAAATCGTGCCGAGTACTCAAGTACCAGCGAGCGACTTCTAGCGAGCGACGCCTCATCTCGGCGAGCGACTTTTCGGGGGTTACACCTTTGGATTCTGGAGTTCTCGCAAATCCTTGAGCGCGTCTCGGTGGCCCTTGGCTCCCGAGCCCATAATGCCGCCGGTACGAGCCTTATGTACCGCGTCTTCGACGGCACCCAACATGTCATACAGGTTGTCCTCAGGTCCAGCCTTTTCAACTAAATCGAGTGCAGCACGTACATCACCGAGGTGCTTACGAACTTGCTGGAATTCTTTATCGAGTTCTTTTTGCGCTTCTTGCAGTGTCTTTGCCATATCTGCATGATGCCACGATTTGATGGCATCGTCCGCAGAATTGAGTTGCGCTGTCGAGTCGGCGCGGCGACAATGCGGCATGAACTTGGACGAAATCAAAACGCATGCTGCTCGTTTGTCGATGTGGGCTCACTTGGCGACCGTTGGCAGCGACGGCCAACCGGATGTCGTGCCGGTGCACCCCTGTTGGGACGGCGACGTTCTTTGGATCATGATTGGTATGGAGTCGACAAAAGCCAAAAATGTGCGGGCGAATTCAAATGTGGCATTGCACTGGCAGGTGACGGAGATTGGCGATGGCGTCGAAATGTGGGGGACGGCGACGCTCCACGATGATCTCGACACGAAGCGCCGACTTTGGAACGGTATTTTCGACTACGACCTCGACGCATTTGCTCCAGGCGGGCCAGACAATTCAGTGGGCACCGGCTTTATGGCGGTTCACGTGACTCGGGCTGTGTACTTGGCAACGTATGGCATGAACGGAACTCATCGCTGGCGCGCTTAGCCAGGCTGGCCTAGCGAGAAATGGTCGCGAGCAATGCAATCGTTGCCTCAAATTGCGCCATTGTGTCTCGAATGATGTCAGCGACGGGCCGAACCGCATCTATCCGCCCGACGACTTGGCCTACCAGCGCTATGGCTGCTTCCATATCGCCACCGAAATAGAGGTCCATGGCGTTGGCCATTTCGGTGAGCGGGACATGGTCGTCATGCTCTAGACGGTTGGTGCGCTCGGTCCGCAACGCCCGGAGTCCCGGCTTTGAAAACCGATTCAGGAAGACGGTGTCGGTCTCTGCTGCACCCACGATTGCGTCTTTCCAATTTTGATGCACCGGGGACTCGGTAGCCGACACCATGCGAGTACCCATCTGCACGCCTTGGGCTCCTAGTGCAAATGCTGCTGCCATGGAGGCTCCGTCACAAATGCCACCGGCGGCGATGATCGGCACGTCGACGGCTTGGCACACCAAGGGCAAGAGCACCATGAGCGAAACGTCACGAGGATTTTTGAATCCACCCCCTTCGCCCCCTTCGACAACGAGACCATCTACACCTGCGGCAATGGCTTTGTGCGCAGCGGCCAAGGTCGGCACGACATGAAATACCGTCAGGCCCGCCGCCTTGATTTGTGCCGTGTATTTTGTTGGGTCGCCTGCCGACGTCGTAACGAATTTGACTCCCTGATCGACCACGAACTGCACAATGTTTGGGTCGCGTACAAACGCCTGAGCGATGTTGACACCAAAGGGTTTGTCGGTGAGGTCGCGCATTTTTGAAATTTCAATTTTTACGGCGTCGAGCTGCCCAGAGCTCGTCTCAATAATTCCGAGGGCACCGGCGTTGCAGACCGCACTGGCGAGCTGAGCGCGCGCGATCCAACCCATTGGTGCCTGGACGATTGGATACTGCACTCCGAGCATTTCGGTCACGCGATTTTTCATAGCCCCGATTATGGTGCGAGGCATGTCGGAAATCTTGTACTCAGTGTCGAACTACGTTGCCACAATTACCTTGAATGCGCCGGAGCGGCTCAACACGATTTCGGGAGTCATGCTCGATGAGCTCTCCAGAGCTCTGTTGCAGGCAGACCGCGATCGGTCTGTACGGGTGATTGTGATCACCGGAGCCGGGCGTGCATTTTGTGCCGGGCTCGACCTTCAAGCCCAAGTTGGCAATCGAAAAGAATCACTCGGCGTGTTGGATTCGCCCGACGCTCTCGACGCCAGCGGCGGTGAAATCGATATTCGCAATACGCCTCCGATTGTGTTGCACAACATCGATACACCCACCATTTGTGCGCTCAACGGAGGAGCGGCGGGTTACGGCCTCGACCTGGCGTTGGGGTGCGATATCCGTATCGCCCATGAGAAAGCCAAACTGAATCCGGGGTTTGCCAAGCGAGGCATATTGCCGGAATCCGGTGGCACATGGCTGTTGCCACGCATGGTGGGTTATGCCAAAGCTGCCGAAATCGCGTTTACGGGACGCACGCTTACCAGCGCCGAGGCCTTGGAACTCGGCTTGGTCAACCACGTTGCCGTCGACCAAGACTTCGCGTCCTCCGTGGCGGATATGGCGTCTTCGATTGCTGAAAATGCTCCGCTCGCGGTGAGAGCCATCAAGCGGATGTTCCGTGCCGCCGAAACTGAAACCTTCGACCAGAATATTCATCATGTCTTTTTGCAGCTCTTGCCGCTGTTCAAAACGAAAGACTTTCAAGAAGGCGTGGCGAGCTTTTTGGAGAAACGCCCGGCAAACTTTATTGGGCGGTAAAATGCCGCTAGTAATGGGCGTGGATTCGTCGACTCAAGCCACAAAGGTCTCGATTCACGACGCCGAATCGGGTGCGCGCGTGGCTTCGGGCCGCTGTGCCCACGAGCCAACAGGCGCCGCCCCCCGCAGCGAGGCCGACCCTCGTCACTGGTGGAATGCATTCGAAGCTGCGTACCGGGCCGCTGGAGCACCAAAAGTGGCCGCCGTAGCGGTAGGCGGGCAGCAGCACGGCATGGTGACACTCGACTTCGAAGGCGTTCCAGTGCGTCCCGCCAAATTGTGGAACGACACGGAGTCAGCTCCCGATGCCGAGTGGTGCACTCGCAAGCTCGGTGGCGGACCCGCAGCGTGGGCTCAGGCGACAGGCAGTGTGCCGGTGGCCGCTTTCACCGTGACCAAACTCAGTTGGCTGCACCGATCTGAGCCCGAAAATTGGGCACGGGTGGCTCGTGTGTGTTTGCCGCACGACTACCTCAACTTCCGGTTGACGGGGAATTTCACGACCGACCGAGGCGATGCGTCCGGCACGGGATACTTCTCGCCGTCGACTGGCGAATATCGGTCGGAAATATTGTCGTTGATCGACAACAGTCGAGATTGGAACGCCACACTTCCCCGAGTTTTGGGACCATTGGAACCTGCCGGATACTGGGGCGGGGCGTTGGTGGCGTGTGGAACTGGCGACAATATGGCTGGCGCCCTTGGCGTCGGGCTCCAGGCGGGTGACGTGGTCATTTCGATTGGTACGTCGGGAACGGTCTACTGCGTTTCGGAATCGCCTACGGCTGACCCTACTGGCGCGGTGGCCGGGTTCGCTGATGCGACCGGTCGGTATCTCCCCCTCGTGTGCACATTAAATGCCACACGGGTCACAGATACGTTTCGATCGCTGTTGGGCGCTACTAACGAGGAGTTCGACGATCTGGCCTCTGCGAGCCCCACCGATGCCAATGGGGCGGTTCTGTTGCCATATCTCGATGGGGAACGGACGCCTAATCGCCCAAATGCTCGGGGGTTGCTGGCGGGGTTCGGACGTGATCTGTCGCGAGAAGCGTTGGCTAGAGCGGCGATCAACGGGGTGGTGTGTGGGTTGCTCGACGGGTTCGACGCACTTTTCAACGCACTGTCAAAGGTGCCGACGGCGCTCAGTTCTCAGGGTCGGCTTGGTCGGCTATTTGTCGTA